>JARRQM010000348.1:0-3794 GCA_037381765.1 Kineosporiaceae bacterium | reverse complement strand
GGGGGGAGACGAACGCGCCGGCCCCGGTGCTGCCACTGGCGAGGACCGGGAGCCCGGCCAGGACCAGGACGAGCACGGTGCCCACCGCCAGGGCCGCGCGTCGGGCCCCGAGGATGCTGCCGGCGAGCATGACGCCGAGGGTCTGCAGGGTGACCGGGACCGCGCTGCCCGGGACCGCGATGGCGCCGGGCATCCCGAGGGCGGCGATCAGGGCCGCGAACACGGCGACCAGGGCGAGGTCGCGGGACGTGGAGGGGGCGGGGCGCACCCGGCCAGGGTAGCGGCGGAGGCGCCGCGCGCCGGACGGCGGCCCGGGGCGGGGAGGCACCGGGGTGGGGGCGGGGAAGAACCGGTGGGGCCGGCGCGGAGCCGCCCCGTACGATGTGGGGCGTCCACCCCGCCCCGCCGCGTGCCCGGAGTCTGATCCCGCATGATCCTCGCCCACGACGTGGAGTTGCGGGCCGGTGCCCGGGTACTGCTGGAACGGGCCACCTTCCGGGTCGGCCCGGGGGACCGGATCGGTCTGGTCGGTCGCAACGGCGCCGGGAAGACGACCCTGACCCGTGTGCTGGCCGGGGAGGGGCAGCCGTTCTCCGGGACGATCACCCGGAGCGGCGAGGTCGGTTACCTGCCCCAGGACCCGCGCACCGGCGACCTCGACATGCTGTCCCGGGCGACCATCTGCGCCAGCCTCGGACTGCCGGAACGGGTGCTGGCCCAGCCGCTGGGCACGCTGTCCGGCGGGCAGCGCCGGCGGGTCGAGCTGGCCCGGATCCTCTTCTCCGGGGCGCAGACCCTGCTGCTGGACGAGCCGACGAACCACCTCGACGCCGATTCCGTGGCCTGGCTGCGGGACTTCCTGCGGGTGTGGTCCGGGGGGCTCGTGGTGATCAGCCACGACGTCGGGTTGCTCGACGCCAGCGTGAACAAGGTGTTCCACCTGGACGCCAACCGGGCCGCCCTGGATGTCTACAACCTCGGCTGGACGGCCTACCTGGAACAGCGGGAGAACGACGAGCGCCGCCGCCGCCGGGAACGGGCCAACGCGGAGAAGAAGGCGTCGGCCCTGCGCGCCCAGGCGGACAAGATGCGGGCGAAGGCGACGAAGGCGACGGCCGCGCAGAACATGGTGCGCCGGGCGGACCGCCTGCTCTCCGGGCTGGAGGAGACCCGCGGCGCCGACCGGGTGGCCAAGTTGCGCTTCCCCGACCCGGTCCCGTGCGGGCGGACCCCGCTGACCGCGGGCGGTCTGTCCAAGACCTACGGCAGCCAGGAGGTGTTCACTGACGTCGACCTGGCCATCGACCGGGGCAGCCGGGTCGTCGTGCTCGGGCTGAACGGGGCCGGGAAGACGACCCTGCTCCGGCTGCTCGCCGGGGTGGAGCCCCCGGACACCGGTCAGGTGCGGCCCGGGCACGGGCTCCGGCTGGGCTACTACGCCCAGGAGCACGAAACCCTCGACGTCGACCGGACCGTGCTGGAGAACCTCCGCTCGGCGGCCCCGGACCTCACCGACACCCAGGTGCGCACGGTCCTCGGGTCGTTCCTGTTCGGCGGGGACGACGTGGACAAACCCGCCGGGGTGCTCTCCGGCGGGGAGAAGACCCGACTGGCCCTCGCCACCCTCGTGGTCTCCGGGGCGAACGTGCTGCTGCTCGACGAGCCGACGAACAACCTCGACCCGGCCAGCCGGGATGAGGTGCTCGACGCGCTGCGCCGGTACGCCGGTGCGGTCGTGCTCGTCACCCACGACGAGGGGGCGGTCCAGGCGCTCTCCCCCGAACGGGTGGTTTTGCTCCCCGACGGCGTGGAGGATCTCTGGGGGCTGGACTATTTGGATCTGGTCGCCCTCGCCTGAGGGCGTGTGGTGAAGTGCCACGTCAGCGCAGCCTGGCGGCCGGATGGGGGCGGTGGGCGGCCGGTGCCGCCCCCGGGCGTGCCCCCGTCCCGGCGGTGTCCGATCTCACCGGGACAGGGTGGGGGCCGGTGTCGAACACGACACGTCGGCGTGGCAACATCAGGTTCGTCCACTGGCTGTACAAACTCGTTCTAACGCCTGTGGTCCTTGCCTGTCGTCCCAGGTGACGGTGCACTCTCGAGTGGCCGTCCCGACGGTGCAGGCCGACCATGGTCGGGCAAGAACATCGTCGAGGAGGATCAGTGACCGACACCGTGAAGAAGGGCGCCCGGATCACCGGAGCGGACCGGGTCAAGCTTGCCGGGGAGCTGACGAAGAAGTACTCCCAGGGTGCGAGCATCCGGGCCCTGGCGGAGGAGACGGGACGTTCCTACGGATTCGTCCACCGGATCCTGACGGAGAACGAGGTGGCGCTGCGCAGTCGTGGCGGGGCCACCCGCGGCAAGGCCAAGAGCTGAGGCGAACGGCCGAGCGCGTGGCAGGCGGGTGGCAGGGACCACCCGCCGGCCTTCCCTCCTGAGGGTGTCCGGCGTACCTGGGCGCCGGACACCCCGCAGTCAGCGGAACCGGGCGGATCCGCAGGATCCGATCGGCCCCGGACCGGTCCTGCGCGATCTGGAAACGGACGTCCGAAACGCATCCTCGGGCGCGTCGACAACCCCCGCACTAGAGCCTGCGGGTCATCCCGCCGTCCACCTGGAGCAGGGTGCCGCTCACGTAGCTGGCCGAAGGGGACAACAGGAATACCGCAGGCCGGGCGAACTCCGCGGGTTCGCCGAACCGGCGCAGCGGGATAGCGGATTCGAGTACGTGCCGGTCGCCCTCGTCGGGTCCGGGCGGTTCCGGGCGGCGCCGGGCGGTATCGATCCGGCCCGGCAGGACACCGTTGACCCGGATGTTGCGCGGTCCGAGTTCGTCGGCGAGCGTTTTCGCGACCATGGCCAGCCCCGGGCGCAGCCCGTTGGACAGGGCCAGGCCTTCGACGGGTTCTCGGGCCGCGGTGGACAGCACGAGGACGAGGGATCCGCCCTCGGCGGAGACGTACCGGCCGACGGTGCGGCACAGTCGCAACGGGCCGAGGAAGGATGCCTCGAATCCGAGCCGCCAGGCGCCGTCGTCGGTGTCCATGACGGTTCCCGCGGGCGGGGCCTCCACCGTGATCAGCGCGCCGTCGAGCCGTCCGTAGCGGGCCACGGCGGCGGCGACGAGACAGGTTTCCAGCCCCGGGTCGGATAGGTCCCCGCCGAGCGCGATGGCCCGTTCCGGGCCGCCCATCCCGGAGGCGACACCGCGGAGCGCGGCCTCGTCGGCCCCGGTGAGGACGAGCCGGGCGCCCTCCCCGGCGAGCTGTTCCGCGCAAGCCCGGCCGAGGCCACGGGCGGCACCCGTGACGATGTAGACCCGGTCGGTCAGGCCAAGATCCATTTGCCATCCTCGCGCTTTGAGCACGTTGCGTTACTGCGGGCGCACGGATGGTCTATCGGTCGAGGGGGGTCCCCGCTTGAGGGCCGTCCCCGCCCGTCCCGGTGAGCGCATCCTCAACCTCCTCATCGCTGGGGTGGCGGGGCCCCCGGCGGGATCCGCCCGGCCACCCGGCGCCTACCCGTCCGGTGCCCGATCGCCCGACCCCCACCTGCCCCGTTCCCGCCCGGCGGGCAGCCTCGCGGACGGCATACACCCCGAGCATGATCCACGCGGTGACGGCGAACCCCACCCACTGCACGGCGTAGGACAGGTGCGGGCCGAGATCGGGCTCCGGACGGGGCAGCGGCACCGGCACGGTTACCGGGACGGCCGCGCCGTCCACGGCAGTCTCCGAACCGAGGACCCCGTACGCCTGGTAGGCCGGACGGTCCAGTTCGGCGGACATCCGGGG
>JARRQM010000347.1:0-3125 GCA_037381765.1 Kineosporiaceae bacterium | reverse complement strand
ACCCCTCGCCGTCCGTGCTTGGCCTGCACGAAACGTCAAGCGAAGAGGTTCCTGGGGAGCAGCACGATGTTCTCGCTGGTGTTCACCGCAGACGGGCATTATCTGCTTGCCGACGGAGGAAACGGCATCGCGGTGACTGAACTCATCAGGTCAACGTGGGTGGATTTCCCGGTGACTCCAACCGACACCTGGCCAGTCGAACGCCAAACGTCAACGAATATGTCCAGCCTGGCGCCCCACCCCAACGGCCGGTTCCTCGCCGGGATCCGTCATCATCACGCCGCTGTCGATGAGGGTCCCACGGGAGCGCAACAGGGAGTAGTCGTGTGGGACGTCCGGGATGTGCGTGCCCCTCGCCCTGTCGTCGTCCTGCTTGACCGAACTGAGATCCGTAGGCGTCCTTCCGCGCAGTGGCCGCTACGGCTCGTCGGTCACGAAGGACACGTCAACGACGTGACCTTCAGTCCCGACGGAACGCTCCTGGCCACCGCCGGTTCCGACCCCACCGTACTGATCTGGGACACCAACGACCTACCCCAGTTGCGACTGATGGCCATCCTCGACACCCCCCGACCAACCAGACAGGTGACGTTCAGCGCCGATGGACAGCTCCTGGCAACCTGCGACGGAACCACCGCAACACTGTGGAACTCGCCCACGGCCACCAACGAGTGAACACCGCTCCCCTCGGTAGGGATCGACGCCGCTCGGCCTCTCCCCGCCAAGTTGGTGTGAGACACCCTGGCGATCGGGGTCGGCTCGGAGGGGTCGTCTGAGGTGCGTGCGGGAGTAGCAGCGAGCAGTTTCCCCCAACAGGATGGGTCGGGTCCGGTGTCTCGTCCGGTCCGGCGTACGTTCACCGCCGAGGGCGCGGCTGTGATGGTGGCCGAGTACGAGGCGGCTCCGCGCGGCGAGAAATTCGCTGTCCTGCGCCAGGAGGGCTTGTTCCGCTCCCGTGTCCAGGAATAGAGCCCTAGGTCGCGCTTGTGATCAGGGACAAAGCACACCAGGTCGTAGGTCAAAGACATCCTGCGAACGTGGTGGGCCTGGCCGGGCTCGAACCGACGACACCCGCGGTGTAAACGCGGCGCTCTACCCACTGAGCTACAGGCCCCGGTGACGGCGCGGTCCGCCCCGTCCACCGACAAGGACGGTACCGCGTCCGGTCCGGGTAGTGCGCGGACGGTCCGGTCCGGTGGGTATCGAGGGCCCCGGCCGGGTGCCGGCGACCGGTATCCGGTCGCCGGAAAACCCGGCCAGGCCCTACGGCCGGCGCGAACGGTCCGCAACACCACGCGATGACATGACATCGGCCGACGCACGGTCAGCCCACGGCATCAGTCACCGGCAACAGCGGTCGGCGCGCAGCGCCGGCCATTGTCCGGTTCCGTCCGATGGCGCCGGTCAGCGTTTGTTCCGCGGCGCCGCCAACCTCGTCCCGGACCAGTCCGCCCCGGCGCTGATCGTTGAGGTCGCATGCAGGCCGGCGGTCGGCGCGGCGTCCTCGATATCGGAAGGTTGCACATGTCCGGGACGGCCCGACTTCGGTGACAGCAGCCACACCACCGCCCCGTCCGCCAGGTTGGCCAGGGCGTCGACAAGGGCGTCCACAAGGTCACCATCATCGTCACGCCACCAGTAGATCGCCGCGTCGACGACCTCCTGGGCCTCATCGTCGACAAGCTCGTTGCCCGTCACATCCTCGATGGAGCTCCGTAGCTCCTCATCGACATCGTCGTCGTAGCCGAACTCCTGAACCACCTGTCCAGCCTTCAGGCCCAGACGTGCGGCCAGGGACTGCTCTGCCGCGGACCCCGCGGTCGCGCCCACCTCGGTCTCCTCCTCGCCGTATTCCGTCGCGGGTGGGGGTCCCGCGTCGACTCGTCACGCTAGTGCACTGCACTTGGGGGCTCTCGCGCAACCGGCGGCGCGCCGCGGACCGGCGGCTACCGGCCAGTAGATGTGACGGCAGGGCTGAACGGAGTAAGGATGGGGACAGGACCGGACCGGCTCGGGGCCCCCGGAACGCCGTACCGCAGGAGCCGTACCGCAGAATCAGCACCGGGCACCCGGTGCCAGTGCCGGACGAGGATCCGGTGCCGGACGAGAATCCGGTAGCCGGCCCCCGCAACCGAACCCCGCGGCCGACCCGCACGGACGTAGGGACGGACCGCCACCACCCGCACCGCCCCGAACCGACCGCACCACCCAGAACCGCCCAGAACCGCCCGCACCACCCCGAACCAACCTTGACGAATCACCGCAGAGCAGTACACCGCGCCACGTCGGCGCGGAACACCGACGAAGGGATGCCGCCGTGGGCGCGCGAGACGAAGCCGGCCCCATCCTCAACGGCCTGCCCAGCCACCTGCCCGACATCGACCCCGAGGAGACCGGCGAATGGCTGGACTCCCTCGACGCCGCGGTCGACGACCGGGGCCGGCAGCGGGCCCGGTACCTGATGCTCGCCCTGCTCCAGCGGTCCCGGGAACGCGGCGTCGGTGTGCCGAGTCTCACGACGACGGACTACGTCAACACGATCCCGCCGGAGGCGGAACCGTGGTTCCCCGGTGATGAGGACGTCGAGCGGGCCTACCGTCGGTGGATCCGCTGGAACGCCGCGGTGATGGTGCACCGGGCGCAGCGGCCGGGGATCGGCGTCGGCGGGCACATCTCGTCCTACGCCTCCTCGGCGGCCCTGTACGAGGTCGGCTTCAACCACTTCTTCCACGGCAAGGACCACCCCGGCGGCGGCGACCAGGTGTTCTTCCAGGGGCACGCCTCCCCCGGGATCTACGCCCGGGCCTTCCTGGAAGGCCGGCTCACCGAGGATCAGCTCGACGGGTTCCGCCAGGAGAAGTCCCACCCCAGCGGCGGCCTGCCGTCCTACCCGCATCCGCGGCTGATGCCGGACTTCTGGGAATTCCCCACCGTGTCGATGGGGTTGGGCCCGATCAACGCGATCTACCAGGCCCAGTTCAACAAGTACCTGCACGGGCGGGGTATCCGGGACACCTCCGGGCAGCGGGTGTGGGCCTTCCTCGGGGACGGCGAAATGGATGAGCCGGAAGCCCGCGGTGCCCTGCAGCTCGCGGCCTTCGAGGAACTGGACAACCTCACCTTCG
>JARRQM010000346.1:0-3904 GCA_037381765.1 Kineosporiaceae bacterium | reverse complement strand
TCGTCGACGCCGACTGGATGTTGATCGCGTCGTCATCCCATCCGGTGAAGTCGAGGTTCCGGATGATGATGTTCTTCTGGCTGCTGATGTTCAGGCCGCCACCGGTGATCGTCTTCCCGCTGCCCGAACCGATGATCGTCTTGTTCGAGGTGACCTTGTGCATCCCGGACAGCGCGATGTTCGCGGTGAGCCGCACCGTCTGGGCGGTGGAGGAGCGGATCGCGGACAGGAAGTCCGCGGCGGTCGACACGGTGACGGTGGCCCCGCCGGCCCCACCGGTCGTGCCGCCGTTCTCCGTCGCCCAGCCGACCGGGCCGTCCTGGCTGCCCCCGTCACCGGATCCGGCATCGACCTTGGTGAGCTTCCAGGTCTGGTTCGCGCCGCCGGTCGCGGTGTACTGCGAGATCCGGGCCCCGTCCGCGGTGGACTTCGCCCACACGTCGAGGACTTTCCCGGAGTTCCGGTTGGTGAGCGTGACGTGCGCGGCGTCCGGTCCGGTCACCGAGAACTGCTGGTTGGCGCCGCCGTGGTCGGAGTACTGGCGGACATCGGCGCCGTTGTCCTCCGACCAGCCCCAGACGTCGACGACCTTCCCGGAGTGCCGGTTCTGCAGCCGGTAGTAGCCGTCGCCGGAGTCGAGGAACGTGAACTGCTGGGTCGCCGCACCCGAGGTGGTGTTCTGGACGAAGTCGACACCGTCGGTCGCCGACTGCTGCGCCAAGGAAAGCGCCTTACCGCTGTTCACGCTGGTGATGACGTAGTACGCGGAGGTGTCGACCGCGACCGCGGAGGCCGAGGCGCCCTGGGCGGCGATTGCTGTCACACCCCCCGCCGCGACGGCGACCGAGGCGGCGACGGCGAGGCGGCGACGCCAGCGGCGCCCGCCGGGCTGGGCCGGTTCCCGTGTCGAGGATCGGATCGAGGATTGTGTTGTGGTCACGCGTACCCCTTCGGCGGAGATCTTCGACCGCCGGCCGGAGGGCGGGCGGGGCGGTCGAGGGGGAGGTCCGGTCACTTGCCCAGTCGTCTTTGGGCTATCGGAAGGTTGCCGCCCGCTTCGGTATGGTGCGCCCGTGCAGCGGACGGGGCGGACAGCGGGTCAGGTGGGTTCGACGGTGGGCCAGGTGGCAGGGCAGGCCGCCGGAGCGGCACGACGCCCCGCGGAGGAGATCATCACCGGGGTCCGTGCCTTCCTCCGCGGCGCTGCGTTGAGCCTGGGCAAACCCGGGTTGTTCCTGCTCGGGATCCTCCCGGCCGGCCTCGCCTTCGGCCTGCTCGCCGGTGTCGTCATCACCGTCCTCGTCTTCCTCCCGCAGGAGACCGCGACCCTCACCTGGTTCGCCGACAGCTGGACGCCGGGACTGCGCACACTCACCCGGGTGGTCGCCGGGCTCGCCCTGGTCGGGGGCGTCGGGCTGGTCTCGGTCCTCGTGTTCACCGCGCTCACCCTCACCCTCGGTGGCCCGTTCTACGACATGATCTCCGGGTACGTGGATGACCTGAACGGCGTTCCGGAACAGGACGACGGCCTTCCGTGGTGGCGGGACTGGGCCCGCGGCGCGGTGGAGTCGTTGCGGCTGGCACTGTTCGCTGTCCCCGTCGGGTTCGCCCTGTTCCTCGCCGGTTTCCTGCCGGCGGTCGGGCAGACCGTGGTCCCCGTGCTCGGTGCCCTGTTCGGGGGCTGGATGCTGGCCCTGGAACTGTCCGGAACCCCGTTCTCGCGCCGGGGCCACGCCCTCGCCGGGCGCCGGGCGGTGCTCCGCGGGCGCCGCTGGGCCACGCTCGGCTTCGGGACGGCCGTATTCGTCGCATTCCTGATCCCGCTCGGTGCGGTGCTGCTGATGCCCGCCGCCGTCGCCGGGGCCACCCTGCTCGCCGGGGAACTCACCGAGGACAGCACGGCCCGGGACGGGTGATCCCGCACCGGGCGGTACGGGATGGGCCCGGGGGACCGGGCGGCACCGGAAGGGCCGGGGGACGGGATCAGCTCCGCGGGAAGCGCAGCTGCTGCCAGGGCAGGGCGCGCTGCCACTGGGTTCCGCCGTAGGCCCAATCGGCGATCAGTGCGGCGATCGGGGCGACACCCTCTTGCTGCGGCGGGATCAGTGCCTGGTAATGACGGTTGGCGTCCCCGTCGCGGAACTCCACGACGTGGCTGCGGTCGTCGTTGAGGTAAACCTGCATGTAGTACTCGTTACTCGGCCCCCGGTCGTGTCGTTCCACGACGACGAAGGGATGCGTGGCGCTCAGGTCCGAAAGGATGGTCTGCAGCACTGCCTGCGTCGGGTTCTCCCAGGCCGTTCCGGAGTCATCGACGGCCCGCACGATGAGCTGCGTCATAGAGGCAGACCCTAGCGGCACTGGCAAGTGTCGTGGTGCGCCGCCTCACCCGACCCTCCCGAAAGAGGGCGAACATCGCGAAACGGGTATTTCCCTTCACGGCTGGCACGGGGGAGTCGCACATCGTGTTCGATCGGGCTCGCCCCGGGGGCCGGCGCCCAACATGGTGGAAGGGTTGGTGAACGGTTCGGTGTACGGCAGGGTGGAGGGTATGGCGGACGGGGCGGGAGAGGAACCGGTGGCAGGGACGAGCGATCTCGCCCCTGGCGGGGTCCGGACCGCCGTGCCGACGGTCCCCGTGGGCCGGGCCGAATCCGGTACTCGGGGGATCCCGACCGGGTTGCCCCGGCAGCTGATCAGTTTCGTCACCATCGGCGTCGCCTCCACCCTCGCCTACGGGCTGCTCTTCCTCGGCCTGCGGACCGGATTCGGCGCCCAGAGCGCGAACCTCATCGCCCTGCTGATCACCGCCATCGGTAACACTGCGGCGAACCGCCGGCTCACTTTCGGGGTATCCGGGCGGGCCGGGGTGGCCCGGCACCAGGTCCAGGGGCTGCTCGTGTTCGCTTTCGGGCTCGGCCTCACCAGCGGATCCCTGGCCTTGCTCGATGCCCACCGCTGGCACAGTCGCTGATCCGCGCCTTTCCCGGGGCATCGGTAGTCCGACGGAGTCAGGGAGGGATCTACGGGGCAGGGTCCACGGGGTGGGGCCATGGGGCAGGGGCCACGGGGGCGGGCGCCGCCGCGGTCGGGACCGGTCGCCCCGGAACGGTGGGATCGGGCCGGGCGGGTACGGTGGTCACTGCGGCATCTGTTCGTACACGAACGACAATGTCGACTCCCTGGGTGTTTTCGTGGTACGGCCCCGGCGCGCCCGGAGCCGTACCACGGCGCCGGTACGGCATCGTGCCCGGCGATCCCGGTCGGTCGGCGCGGGCGGTGCGGAACGGACGGGCCGGGGCGAGTCGAGCAAAACGAACGGGTTCGGGCCAGCGGGACCGGACGGACAGGAGACAGCGGCATGGACGCACAGGCGAAACGCACCGCCCTGCGGGCGATCAACTACGGCCTGCACATCGTTACCGCCCGGGACGGCGACGAGTACGCGGCGGCGGGGATCAACTGGATCACCCAGGCCTCCTTCGCGCCGCCCCTCGTCGTCGTCGGGGTCAAGGCCGATTCGCAGACCCACGACCTGGTGAAGCGGTCCGGGGCGTTCGTCGTCAACGTTCTCGGGGAGGACCAGCTCGACGTGGCCAAGGCGTTCTTCCGGCCCACCGAGGTCGCCGACGGCACCCTGAACGGGCACCCCTTCACCCCGGCGCCGCAGTCCGGGGCCCCGGTCCTGACGGACCTGCCGTACTGGTTCGAGGCCCGGGTCACCGACATCGTCGAGCGCGGTGACCACACCGTGGTCATCGGCGAGGTCGTCGGGGCCGGTGTGCACGACGAGTCGGTCACCCCGCTCGTGTTGCGTTCCACCGGGATGAACTACGGCGGCTGACCCCTCCGGGGCGCGGTCACCGGACCCGGATCCGGTGACCGCCGGTGACCGTGACCGGGT
>JARRQM010000345.1:0-4509 GCA_037381765.1 Kineosporiaceae bacterium | reverse complement strand
CGCGTGGCAACTCTCGGTAATGATAGCGGCTTCACAACACTGGAATTACAAGTGTGTCGCACCAGTCCCGTCAAGCCATCTTCTGGTATTCGCCCCGACCTGCCAGGTTCAGCAGGGCTTGACTCGACACCAGGTTGTGACAGGTAACGGCCCGTCAGATCAGTAGGCCGATCGAGTTCCGTCACCCTTCAGCGCATGACCGTACAACCAAGCGTGTTCGTCCGTGTACCGAGGGTCGACATCGTGCCCGGATTCCCCCGTCCGCCCGAGGCGGGACGCACCAAACACCCCCCATGCCCAACGCACCCGGATCCCCGCGCAACCGGCCCCCACCCGCCCCCGACCGAGCCCGGCGATTACCCTTCGACGCCCTCGCCTTGCGCACCCCGGGGCGCCCGGTGCGCATCCCGCGCGGCGGGCCCGGGGAACGGCCTCCCGTCCCGCGAAACACCGGAACCCGGCCGGTCCCCGTCCCGCCCCGGACCACCTGACCCACCGGATCCCCGGAACCGCCGGAGCGCCCGAGCGCCCGAGCGCCCGAGCCGACGGATCACCACCGCCGTCGCCGCGGCCCCGCCCCCGGTGGTGGCCGGACCGGCAGATGCGACGGTACGGCGAGACGCGGGCCGCGCCGGGGCCGCCGGACCCCGGCCAGTTCGAGTAACCGCTGTACCCGGTACCGGTGCCCCCGGTAGCGCTCCAGTTCCGTGGCACACCCCGGTTCGTCCAGGACCCGGCCGGTGAGCGCCCAGGAGACGTCCCGGGCCGCGTGGTAGTCCCCCCAGGAGAAGGCGTCGGGGTCGCCGTGCGCGCGTTGCCCGACCTCCGCGGCGGTCCACACGCCCACCCCTGGCACGCTGCGCAGCCGGTCGGCCGCCTGCGCGGCGGGCAGGTCGATGAGCGCTTCGAGACGGCCGGCACGTCCGGCCGCACCGACCACGACCCGGCTGCGGGCCTGCTCCACCCCGGCGGACAGCCACTCCCAAGTGGGGATCGCCGCCCACTGTGCTGGCGACGGCGGCACCCGCATCCCCGCCGCGGGCCCGTCCCCGTCCGAGGCCGGTCCCGGCGCGGGCTCACCGAAGCGCAGCAGCAGGGCCCGCCACCCGGTGCGGGCCTGGGCGCCGGTAACCCGCTGCTCCAGGGCCGCCGCGGTGAGAGCCTCGAACACGGCCCGGGTCCGGGGAACCCGCCAACCGGGGAACCTGCGGTAGGCGTCGACGAGCACCGGATGGGCGGGGTCAGGACAGAAACCGGCCGGGTCGTCCCGGGCACCGAGCAGCTCAGGGAGCCCGTCGAGGGCCCACCCGGTCCCCGGCCCCCAGGCCCGGGCACGAACCGGCCCGGCGGTGCCCTCGGCACGCACCCGCAGCAGCACCGGCCCGTCCGGGGTGCGGGTGGCCCGCCACACCGTCCCGTCCCCGCCGTCGCGGTAGCAGGGATCGGACGGGCCCCGGCGCAGCGACCCGAGGATCGCCGGGACGTCGACGGGGAATCCGGGACGCCAGACCCGCTCGGCCTGCTCAGGACCCTCCGCGGTCATCGGGTAACGGTACCGGCGGTTCCTCGGCCCGCAGACGCTCCCGGGTGTGCAACCCGGCCAGTCCGGCACCGGCCAGCGCCACGTCGACGAGGGTGAACAGCACCCGGGAGATGAGGATGACGACGAGCACCGGCCCGTTCGCGAGCACGGTGATCAGCACCGGCCACAGGGCGGCCTCGCGGGCTCCGGCCCCGGCCGGGGAAATCACCACGATGAACCCG
Source organism: Kineosporiaceae bacterium (assembly GCA_037381765.1). Lineage (GTDB taxonomy): Bacteria > Actinomycetota > Actinomycetes > Actinomycetales > Kineosporiaceae > JARRQM01. The sequence continues at coordinate 2,745 of JARRQM010000345.1, read as the reverse complement.
ACGGCCCAGGCCAGCGCGTACCCCCCGGCGCACAGGGCGAGGGTGTGCAGGTCGCGCGGGGCGCCCAGGGGCACCGCGAGGGCCCACACCTGGACCCCGGCCGACAGCCAGGACAGCACCGCCCAGCCGTACGCGATCGCCGTGCCACGCACCGAGGTGTGCTGCCCGAGTCGCGGCCGGCCCATCATCCGCAGCCCCCGGTCGATCACCGGACCGAGCAGGGCCGGATGCAGGGCGACGAGCAGCGGCAGGACGAGCAGGACGGCCCAACGGAACCGGGACGGCAGGACGTCGGGGACGAACGGCAAGGTGGCCAGGACGACGGTGAGCCCGCTGCTCACCGAGACGAGCATGGTGACCACGGTGGCGGCGGCGGCGCTCCGGCGGGGAACGCCGTGGTCACTGCCCAGTTCGGCCTGCATGACCATGGGCCAGACGCTGCCCGGAAGGTACTTGCCGAGCTGGCCGACGAAGAAGATCCGCCCGACGACGAGCAGCGGCAGCGAGGAACCGAGGTCGGCCAGCGTGGACCGCCAGACCAGGGCGGCGAGCCCGACGTTGCCGACGGTGGCGGCGACGGCGAGAACGAGCCAACCGGGTTCCAGCTGCCCCATCGCGTCGGCGACCTCATGCCGGCTGCGGGCGACGGCCCACAGGGCCAGGCCGAGGGTGAGCGCGCCCACGGCCCATCGGGTGGCCCGGGTCTGGGCGATCCGCAGGGCCCGCCCGATGACGGCGTTCACGTCGGTTCCCCGGCGGTATCCGCGGCGAGCAGCCGGTCCAGGTAGACCGTCCAGGGCCGGTCGAGGTCGACGGGGGGGATCTTCGCGCGGAGGGCGGCCACGGCCCCGGGGGCGGACAGCCGGCGCAGGGCCCCGGTGAGGGCCTCGACGTCCCCGGGCGGGACGAGCAGACCGTCCACCCCGTCCCGCACCTGGTCGGGGAAGGTGCCGACGGTGGTGGCGAGGACCGGCCGCCGGTGCGCGTGTCCGAGCAGGACGTTCTGCGATCCGGTGGCGTCCCGGTAGGGCAGGGCGAGCACGTCGTGGGCGGCGAGCAGCCCGGGGACCTCCTCGCCGGGGACGTACCCGGCGTGCAGCCGCATCCCCCGCTTCCACTTCCGCTCCCGCTTCCGATGCCGGTTCCGATACCGATGCCGGTTCCGATTCTGGTTCCGCCCCCGGTTCGCGCTCCGGCCCCGGCCCCACCCCCGGCCCCGGTTCCCCCGGGGTCCCCTCGGGGTTCCCCACCGGCCCGGGCGGCGGACCACCGGGCAGGTGCGGGGGCAGGTCGGCCCAGCCGACCCGGTGGGCACCGTGCTCGCGGGCCTCCCGGGCGAGGGCGGCGGAGTGCACGAGCACCCCGTCAGCGGCCCGCAGGACCCGCTCGGTCAGCCAGGCCCCGCCGATGTGGGTCTCATGCGGGACGACGTTGTGTGCGAGGACGACGACCCGCGGCCGGTGCCGCCGGCGGCCGAGCGCCCGGATCAGCGCGACGTGTGCGGGGGCCTGCGCGGGGACCACCGAGACGACGATGACCAGGTCGACGGTGCGCAACCGGCGTCCGGTCAACCACCAGGTGCAGGGACGGTCCCAGCGCAGCGGCCGGACGGTGTCCGGGTAGGGCGGCAGATCGGGCCCACCTCCGGGGACGACCTGTTCACCGGGGTAGAGCAGCCGCGGGTACAGCCGCGACCAGGACACCAGCCGGACCTCGTGCCCGGCCGCGTCGAGCCGGTGGGCGAGTTCCGTGGTGTGCGCCGCCACCCCGCCCTTGAACGGGTGGGTGGGCCCGACCAGGGCGATGCGCACCCGTCACGGCTCCCCGGCGTACATGTGCTCGGGTCGCTCGTCGCCCCGGGAACGCACGACCAGGTCGGCGAGCAACGCCATGGAGGCGACGATCAGTGAGGAGAGCACGATCAGCACCGTCGAGGCGGGGAAGTAGAACGGGTGCCGCACCATGTCGACGACGCCCTTGAGCAGCCCGACCAGTAGCAGCCACAGGGCGGGCGGCATGAGCACCTTGAGCGGATCGAAGTACATGATCATCCGCAGCACCTGGAGGATGTAGCGGTAGGCGTCCTTGACGAAGCGGAACTTGCTCCGCCCGGCCCGCTGCGCGTACTCGATCGGCACGTACCGGATGTCGTGCTGGTTGGACAGGAACGCCAGGCTGAGCGTCGTCACGCAGGAGAACCCGGGCGGCAGCAGCTGCAGGTAGGGAAGCGCCACGGAACGACGGAAGGCCCGTAGCCCCGAGTTCAGGTCGGGGATCTTCTGGTTGCTCAACCGCTCGGCGACCTTGCGGATCACCCACTTGGCCGGCACCCGCGCCCACTTGTGGGTGCCTTCCTCGCTGGTCCGGGCGCCGACGACCTGGTCGAAACTCGGGTCGGAGAGCAGCAGCTCGACGAGTTCGGGGATCCGCTCGTTCGGGTAGGTCATGTCGGCGTCGGTCCACACGACAACCTCGCCACGGGCCCGGGAGGTGCCGATCCGGCGCACCGTGCCGGATCCGCCGTTCCGCCGGAAGGCGATCACCTTGAGGTTCGGGAACCGGGGTTCCGCCTCGCGCAGGACGGCCAGGGTGCCGTCGGTACTCGCGTCGTCGATCCCGAGGATCTCGTAGGCCATGCCCGAGGCATCCATGGCAGCACTGATCCGCTCGATCTCCTCAAGGAGGTGATCGGCCTCGTTGTAGCAGGGCAGCACGATCGAGACGAGCGGCCGCCCGCCCTCGTCG
>JARRQM010000344.1:0-3167 GCA_037381765.1 Kineosporiaceae bacterium | reverse complement strand
ACCGGTGGCGGACAGTGACCATGGTCCGGACGCGTTTCCCGCGGGGCGGAGATGCCCGGGTGGCGGGAGAAGCGGGTGGCGCCGGGTGTGCGGGAGGGGGGTGGGAGAGCGGACACGGACAGGCGGTGACGGATTGAGTGCGGAGTGCACTGGGTGCGTGTCGTTTGGGTCGTTCGCTCCCGCTCTCTTCCCCGCAGTATGGCGGGGAAAGCTACCATCCGCAGGTGCTGTTGACTTCGGTGCGCACGCCGATCTCCTTCCAGGACAGGGGCAACCGCCTCGTCGGGGATCTGGTTCTGCCTCCGTGGGAGGGGCCGCACCCGGGAGCGGTGTTCGTCAACGGCTACGGTCCGGGGGGTCGGGACCAGGGAACCTGGCAGGAACGCCTGGCCGCGGCGGGGATCGCCAGCCTCGCCTACGACAAGCCGGGGTGCGGGGAATCCACCGGCGACTGGACCCGGCAGACCCTGGGGGACCGGACCGAGGAGACCACGCGGGCCGTGGAAGTGCTGCGTTCCCGCCCCGACAGTTCCGCAGATCTGATCGTCCTGCTCGGGGCGGGACAGGGCGGCTGGGTTGCGTTGGAGGCAGCCCGCGTCGGGATCGGTGTCGCCGCCGTCGTCATCACCTCGTCCTCGGCCGTCGGCTCCTTCCCGCTGGAGCAGTACCGGCTGACCCGGAGGATGTCCGAGCGGGGGTTCGCCTCGGATGAGGTCGCCCTGGCCCAGGCCCTGCTGCGGGAACGCTTCCGCCGGGTCGGGGCGGGGGAGGACCCGCTGTCCGTGCTCGCCGCCGAGGCCGCCTGCCACCACGCGCCCTGGTACCGGCTGATGCCCGGGGCCACCCCGGAGGAAATCAGCTACCTCGCCCGGGCCGCCGTCTTCGACCCTGGTCCGGCCCTGCGGGACCTGCGCGCTCCGCTGCTCGCGCTCTACGGCTGCGATGACGTGTTCCTCCCGGTCGAGGCGAACGCCCAGCACCTGCGGGGGATCTTGCACGACTCCGGGCACCGCGACTTCGAGATCGTCCTCGTCCCCGGCGCCGATCACACCTTGCGGGTACATGTCGGCCCGGAGGCCCCCTACCTCGTCGACGGCCGCTACCAGCACAGCGAGGTGGCCCCCGGGGTTTTCGAGTTCATCGTCACCTGGCTGGATCGGCACCTCGACGACGTCGACTGACCCGGCCCCGACCGGCCCGACCCCGGCCCTGGCCCCGACTGGCCCGGCCCCGGCCTCGACCTCGGTCCCGACTGACCTGATCCTGGTCCCGACTGACCTGATCCTGGCCGCCCATCTCCCCCGAAATGCTTAGCCAAGGTAATGACTTAAGCTAACGGTATGCCCCGTCCCGCTGTCCTCGCCGCCGAACTCCGGGTGGCCCTGGTCCGCAGCGTCCGCCGGATCCGGGCCGAGAAGTCCGACCGTGACCTCGGTGATGGCCAGTACTCCGTACTCGCCGTACTCGACCGGCACGAGGCGATGACCCCGCGGGAACTCGCCGACCACGAGGGGGTCCGGCCCCCGTCGATGACCCGCACCCTCGCCTCCCTCGTCGAACTCGGGCTGGTGGCCCGCGCCGACGACCCCCGGGACGGCCGCCAGGTGCTCGTCCGGCTCACCGAGGCCGGCCGGGACACGATCCGGGACACCCGCCGTCGCCGGGACGCCTGGCTGGCCCGTCGTCTCGCGGAACTGTCCGCCGAGGACCGGGCCGTCCTGGCCCGGGCTGCGGAGCTGCTGGGGAGGCTCGCCGAACCGTGAGCCCGACGTTCCGCTCCCTGACGAACCCGAACTACCGCCGGTGGGCCGGCGGGGCCGTGGTGTCCAACACCGGGACCTGGATGCAGCGGGTCGCCCAGGACTGGCTCGTGCTCACCGTGCTCACCCACAACTCCGGGCTGGCCGTCGGTGTGACGACGGGCCTGCAGTTCGTTCCGGTCCTGCTGCTCGCCCCGGTCGCCGGGGGGCTCGCCGACCGGGTGGACCGGCGCCGCCTGCTGATGACCACGCAGACCCTGTCCGGGCTGCTCGCCCTCGCCCTCGGCCTGCTCGTCATCACCGGGCAGGCCCGGCTGTGGCAGGTGTACGTGTTCGCCGGGCTGCTCGGCTGTGTCTCGGCGGCGGACGGCCCGGCACGGCAGGCGTTCGTCTCCGAACTCGTCCCGATCACGCACCTGCCGAACGCGGTCGGGTTGAACAGCGCCTCGTTCCACCTGGGGCGGTTGATCGGCCCGGGGGTCGCCGGGTACCTCATCGCCTGGTTCGGTACCGGGCCGGTGTTCCTGATCAACGCCGTCACTTTCGGGGCCGTCCTGGTCTCCCTGGCCGGGATGGACGTCGGCGCGCTGCGTCCGGTCCCGCGGCCGGCGCGGGAACGGGGGCGGCTGCGCGCGGGACTGGCCTACGTGCGCGGGCGCCCGGACGTCGTACTCATCCTCGCGGTGATCGGGACGGTCGGAACGTTCGGCCTGAACTTTCAGCTCACCACGGCCCTGATGGCCCGCCTCGAATTCGATCGCGGTGCCGGCCAGTACGGGCTGCTCGGTTCGGTGATGGCCGTCGGGTCCCTCGCCGGCGCGCTACTGGCGGCCCGGCGGGAACGGCCCGGGCTCCGGCTCGTCCTCGGGGCCACGGTCGCCTTCGGGGTCGCCGCGGGGGCTGCCGCCCTGATGCCCGGCTACCGGTCGTTCGCCCTCGCCCTCATCCCGGTCGGACTGTCCACGCTGACCCTGATGACCGCGGCGAACGCCTACATCCAGGTGACCACCCCGGCGGGGATGCGTGGCCGGGTGATGGCGTTGTACATGGCGGTGCTGATGGGCGGGACCCCGGTGGGGTCGCCGCTCGTCGGTTGGATCGGCGGGCGGTTCGGCGCCCGGTGGACGATCCTCGTCGGGTCCTTCGCCGCCCTGCTCGTCGCCGCCGTGGCGGTGTGGCAGGTGTCCCGGGGACGGATCCCCGCCCCACCGCCGGTCGATGAGGACGACCCCGTACCGGACGGGGGCGCGCCGTCCGTACCGGACGGGGGCGCGCCGCCGGCCGGGCCGCGTCCCGGCTACCCGGTCGGCAGGTGCAGCGCCGAGGCGAACAGGGCGTAGCCGACGAAACTCACCACGTCGAGCAGGGTGTGCGCGACGATGAGGGGCAGCACCCGGCCCCGGCGGC
>JARRQM010000343.1:0-3167 GCA_037381765.1 Kineosporiaceae bacterium | reverse complement strand
GCCTGCGGTGTTCCTGAACAGCCGGGGTGGCCGGTTGTCCCGGCAGAGTGCCTGGGCGGTACTCGCCGCGGCGGCGGACCGGGCCGGGCTCGCCGCACGGGTGTCCCCGCACACCTTGCGGCATTCCTTCGCAACCCACCTGCTTGAGGGCGGGGCGGATGTCCGGGTGGTCCAGGAGCTGCTCGGGCACGCCTCGGTGACGACCACCCAGATCTACACGAAGGTGACGGCGGACACGTTGCGTGAGGTCTATGTTGCGGCACATCCACGGGCCCTCACCGGCTCCGGGAGGTAGGGTGGTCGCGGCCCGGCGAGCCCGAGGTCGGCAGCCGAGCTTGAGTACCTCACGACGCGCCGACTAGCCTCGCCGGTTACGGGGTCATCACGGTGGAGCATGGTGGTGATCACCCGCGTGCGATCCTCGGCCCGGTGATGGGTCGTTCCGCTCGGGGGAGGCAGGCAGAGATGGGACCGTTCGTGACGAACCAGACGCAGGAGGCGCACCTCACCGTCGAGGTCAGCGACGGGGTCGACGCGCTCCGGGCGGGGGCCATGGGGCCCACGGGGCGGCCGATGCCGGCGTTCCCGGAACCACTCCGGCTCACCTCGCACGGTCCGGCCCGGATCATCGCCATGTGCAACCAGAAGGGTGGGGTCGGCAAGACCACCTCGGCGATCAACCTCGCGGCGGCACTCGCCGAGTACGGGCGCAAGGTGCTCCTGGTCGACTTCGACCCGCAGGGGGCACTGTCCGTGGGGCTCGGGATCAACCCCCACGAGATCGACCTCACCATCTACAACGTGCTCATGCAGCGCAACATCCCGGCACATGACGCGATCCGGCCGACCGGGGTCCGCGACCTCGACCTGCTGCCGGCGAATATCGACCTGTCCGCGGCCGAGGTCCAGCTGGTCAGCGAGGTGGCCCGGGAACAGATCCTGTCCCGGGCGCTGCGCACGGTACTCGACGACTACGACGCGGTGATCATCGACTGCCAGCCGTCACTGGGGTTGCTCACGGTGAACGCGCTCACCGCCGCGCACGGTGTGGTCATCCCGCTGGAATGCGAGTTCTTCGCGCTGCGCGGGGTCGCCCTGCTGGTCGAGACGATCGAGAAGGTCCGCGACCGGCTCAACCCGGGCCTGGAGATCGACGGGATCCTGGCGACCATGTACGACCCGCGCACCCTGCACAGCCGGGAGGTCGTCGCCCGGGTCGTGGAGGCCTTCGGCGACCAGGTGTTCCACACGGTGATCGGGCGGACGGTGAAGTTCCCCGACGCGTCGGTGGCCGCCGAACCGATCACCTCCTACGCCTCCTCGCATGCGGGCGCCTACGCGTACCGGTTGCTGGCCCGGGAGCTGATCTCCCGCGGCGACGCCGCCTGAGGTGGGCGTGTCGCGACCGGTAACCGGGCGTCGGGTATCCCGGTCGCCGGCGCCCGGACGGCGGGTGCCCCGGTGACCGCGGTCGTCGAGGAGCAGGCCCCGCTCACGCCCGGGGGCGCGCTGCCGGGCCGTCCGGCAACCTTCGAGGTGCGCCTCGACGTCTTCGAGGGGCCGTTCGACCTGCTCCTCGGACTGATCTCGAAGCACAAGCTCGACGTCACCGAGATCGCTCTGGCCAAGGTCACCGACGATTTCGTCGCCTGGGTCCGGGCCCAGGGCCCGGACTGGGATCTCGACGAGGCCAGCGAGTTCCTCCTCGTCGCCGCGACCCTGCTCGACCTCAAGGCGGCCCGGCTGCTGCCCTCCACCGAGGTCGAGGACGATGAGGACCTTGCCCTGTTGGAGGCCCGCGACCTGCTGTTCGCCCGGCTCCTGCAGTACCGGGCGTACAAGGAGGTCGCCGCCACCCTGTCGACCCGGATGGCGCAGGAGAGCCTGCGGATCCCCCGGTCGGCCCCGTTGGAGCCGCACTTCGCCGAGCTGCTCCCGGAACTCGTCCTCGGAATCACCCCGGAGCAGCTGGCGATGATCGCCGCCCGCGCGCTCACCCCGAAGGCACCGCCGACGGTCGGCCTGGACCACTTGCACGCCCCGCCGGTGAGCGTGCGGGAACAGGCCGCGCTCCTCGTCGATCGGTTGCGCCGGACCCGGTCGGCGAGTTTCCGGGTGCTCGTCGCCGACGCCCCGTCGACCCTTGTCATCGTCGCCCGTTTCCTCGCCCTGCTCGAGCTGTTCCGGGAGGGGGCGGTCGCCTTCGACCAGGTCACGGCCCTGGGGGAACTTACGGTGCGCTGGACGGGCAGTGACAGCGGGGAGGTCGCCGTCGACGACGAGTTCGACGGGTCGACCCCGGACGGCAGTCCTGCCGAGACCCCGGAAACGACTCCGGGTGACGGAGATACCCCGGAGCGTCCCGGTCCGGTCGACCCGGACGCGGCTGCCGCGGACCCGGTCGGGCAGGATGGGGCCCGTGAACGAGTCAAGTGAGCCGGGGAGGACCGCCGGGCCGGGCGTGACCGTGGCGGGCGCCGAGGGAGAACTCGTCATCGACCTCACCGCGGTCGAGGACGCGGCCGACCCCGGTACCGATCCCGATTCCGATCTCAGTGCCAGTGCCAGTGCCGGTACCAGTGCTGACCCCGGTACCGGCCTTGCGGACCCGGAATCCGTCCTCGACCTCGACACCTACCCTTCGGGGGCACATGGTGCCGTCGAGGCCGTGCTCATGGTCGTCGACGAGCCGGTGGCCGAGGCCGACCTCGCCCCGGCGCTCGGGCTCACCGTTGCCCGGGTACGCACCCTGCTGGAGGAACTCGCCGCCGGCTACGACGAGGCCGGGCGGGGATTCGAACTGCGTCGGGTGGCCGGAGGCTGGCGGGTGTACAGCCGGCCCGACTACGCCCCGGTGGTCGAGCGGTTCATGCGGGACGGGCAGACGGCCCGGCTCACCCAGGCAGCTTTGGAGACCCTGTCGATCGTCGCCTACCGGCAGCCGGTGAGCCGGGCCCGGGTCGGCGCGGTGCGCGGGGTGAACGTCGACGCGGTGATGCGCACTCTCGTCAGCCGCGGGCTCGTCGAGGAGACCGGGACCGACCCGGAAACGGGGGCCCTGCTGTACCGGACGACCGCGTTCTTCCTCCAGCGGATCGGTTTGACCAGCTTGGAGGAACTCCCGGCCCTCGCCCCCTACCTACCCGAGGCGGATGTGCTCGAAGAAC
>JARRQM010000342.1:0-3168 GCA_037381765.1 Kineosporiaceae bacterium | reverse complement strand
TCGAGGAACTGTTCGACAACGCCGAACGGGCCGCGACGGGACGGCTGAGCGGGCCCCCCGCACACGGGTCGTGGTGGGTCCGGCAGCTGCTCCGCCTGCCGCTGTGACCGGGTGCGCCGCCGGCGAGGGGAGGGGAGGGGCGGGGAGGGGAAGAGGTGGGGCCAGGGGGTGCGGGGCCGGGAGTCGCGGGTCACCCGCCCGGTTCCGTCGGCGGGCTCCCGTCACCACCGTCCGGTTCGCGGTTTCCCCGGCCGGCCTGCCGGCCCCGGCGGGGGATCCGGTCCCGGAGCCCCGCCCAACGGTGGCCCCCGGCCCGGTTCGGTCGGCCGCCGCGACGTGATCCGTCGGGGCGCGCGGGACGCCATCCACCGGCGCCCCGGGGCAGGTCGCGCAGGTGCGGCCAGCGCCGAGCCGCCTCCGAGACCGCCTCCGACACCACGACGGAAACCCGGCTGGGGCGGGGTTCGTCGAGTGCCCGCACCATCGGGGTCATCAGGACCTTCGCCGCCGCGGTGATCGGGATCGCCATGAGTGCCCCGGTCAGGCCGAGCAGCGCACCGCCGAGCAGCGCGGCGATGAGCACCGCCGTCGAGGACAGGTCCACGGCGTTGCGCAGTACCCGCGGGGCGATCAGGTAGTTCTCCACCTGCTGGTAGGCGATGAAGAAGAGCAGGACGACGACGGCCCCGGGCCACAGGCCGACCGTGAACACGGCGATGAGGACGCCGCCGGCCGCACCGATCGTCGCACCGATCATCGGAATCAGGTCGGTGACCGCGACGAAGAAGGCCAGGGGCAGCGCGAAGGGCACCTCCATCGCGGTGAGGAACAGGAACGTCGAGATCCCGGCGAAGAACGAGATGATCAGATTCCCGATCATGTAGCCGCCGACCTTGTCGATGACGACGTTGACGGCTTCGGCGGCCCGGGGACGGTGGTCCTGGGGGACCAGCCGGACGACACCGACCCGCATCCGCGGGAGGTCGGCCATGAAGTAGATCGTCAGCACGACGACGAGCAGGAGGTTGAACACGGCACCGAGGAACTGCTGGGCGAAGTCCACCGCGTTCGAGCCCAGCTGCGCGGAGGCGGTACTCGCGTAGCCGACGATCTTCTCGGTGAGCCCGTACCGGTCGGCGAACTCCCGGAAGGTCCTGGACCGCTCGGACAGGTCCTCGACATAGCCGGGAACGTCCTTGGCGAGGTTGGAGGCCTGCTCGATCAGGACCGGCGTCACCGACCAGATGAACGAGGCGAACAGCAGCGCCGCGACGAAGAAGATCACCGCGACCGCAACCGGGCGCCGCACCCCGCGTCCCACCAGCCAACGGACCGCCGGGTCGAGGCTGGTCGCGATGAACAGGGCGATGAGCACCCGGACCAGTACGGCGCGGACGGTGTAGACCGCCTGGGCGGCCAGCGCGACGACGAGGACCCCGAGCGCGGTGGCGATCGCCCACCGGAACACGACGACGGCGGGGACCCGGGCCACCGCGGGCAGCCGGTCGGTGCCGGTACGGGACCCGGCCGACCCGTCCGGTGCGGCGCCGGAACCGGTCAGGGCGCCGTCACCGACACCCGGCTCGCCGCCGGCGGGCGGGGCGTTCCGGGGGGTCGTGGCGTCGTCGGCGCCGTCCGCGGCGGCTACCGCGCGGGCCGGGTCCCCGGATCCGGCCGCGCGCCGGCCCGGTTCCGGAGGGCCGTCGGCGGGGGCGGAGCCGGGGGCCGCGCCGGTGAGGAAAACCGTCAGGGCGCGCCGCCAGCGCGGACGCGTCTCCGGGGGATGCCCTCCGTCGCCCGGGGGCTCATTGCGGTGGGCCACGTGCTCAGGGTGCCATCGGCCGGGCCTCAGGGGAACGACCGGTGCCCGCAGGCTCCGATGATCGCGGGGCTACCGGCGATGAGCGGGGCGGGCTGTCGGCGGGCCCGGGCGCTGACCGGGTCCGGTGCTTCTCCCGGAAGGTTCCGGACGATGGGGCTATCGCCCGGTGAGTAGACGGTGTGCCCTGCCGAGGCGCTGGTTCCACCAGTCGAGGCGGTCTGGGTCAGTCATTGGGTAGGTGTCCAGCAATCCGGGGTCCGGTGCGGGCGGCGTTCCGGGCACCGGGATGTGGCCGTCGACGGTGCGGAGGGAGCCCGGGCCGGCGGCGAGGTCGCCGTCCAGCAGCGACAGCGTTCCGAGGCCACAGGCGAGGTCCATCTCCGGCAGGGACCCGGCCAGGGCGAGTTGGGCAGCCAGTCCGACGCTGGTCTCCAGCGCCGACGACACCACACACGGCAGGCCCGCCGCAGCCGCGACCTCCAAGGACCGGCGGACCCCGCCGAGCGGGGTGCACTTGATGACGGCGATGTCGGCGGCCCCGGCCACGGCGACCTTGAGAGGGTCCTCGGCACGGCGGATGGACTCGTCGGCAGCGATCGGGACCTGCACGCGGCGGCGCACGGCCGCCAGTTCCTCGATCGTGGCGCAGGGCTGCTCGACGTACTGCAGGCCCCCGGCCGCCGAGTCCAGTTGCGGGATCCACGTCGTGGCGACCTCGACGTCCCAGACGGCGTTGGCGTCGATGCGCACGAACCCGTCGGGGCCGAGGGCGTCGCGGACGGCCTCCACCCGGGCGAGGTCCTCGGCGAGGGACTCGGGATGGTCGGCGACCTTGACCTTGGCGGTACGGCAGCCGGAGGCGGCCACGATCCGGCGGGCGTGTTCCGGGCCGACGGCGGGCACGGTCACGTTGATCGGGATCCGGTCCCGGACGGGGGCGGGCCAGCCCAGTACGGCCGCCTCGACGGCGGTGGCCAGCCAGGATGCGGCGACGTGGTCGTCGTACTCGGGGAACGGGCAGAACTCCCCCCACCCGGCCGGGCCCCGGATGACCATGCCTTCCCGGACGGTGATCCCCCGGAACCGGGTGGTCAGCGGGATGGCGTAGACCCGGGCGGTGGACAGGTCGAGTTCGGCGGCGGCGCGGGCGATCCCGGGGCCGGCGACGCTCACCGCGGCTCCTCCGCGGCGCAGCGGGTCCGGTCGGGGAGGAAACACGTCAGTTCCTCGTGCGGGGCGCGGACGTGTCGAGAACTCGGCACGAGCGGGCCGGCCGCGGCGTGCGGGGCCCGGGCGTCGGCGGTGCCGGACTGCCCGGGTGACGGGGTCAGCCTGCTCCTGTGGGG
>JARRQM010000341.1:0-3179 GCA_037381765.1 Kineosporiaceae bacterium | reverse complement strand
TCGGGTCGTCGAAGGACTGCAACTGGATGAGCAGTTCGTTGACGACGCCGCCGACCCCCTCGGTGATCGCGCTGCGCTGCACGACGGCCCCAGGGCCGAGAGCCCCCGCGAGGGTGGGTTGCCCGGACGGTCCGGGCAACCCGGGCAGTCCGGGCAGTCCTGGCAACCCGGTGAAGGCAGCGTCGCCGCCGGCCGTTCCGGGGGCGGCCACGGCGGCGAGACCACCGCGGGCGGTGGCGATCGCGTCGATCTCCTCGATGAACCCGATCGCCCCGCCCTCGGCACGGGCGGCCCGGCGCAATGCGGCGAAGTAGGACCGGATCTTCCGTGCGGTCGCCCCGTAGTACATGGACTGGAAAGCGGTCGCCGAGACGAAGAGGAAGGGCACCCCGGCTTCCGCGGCCATCGCCTTCGCCATATGCGTCTTGCCGGTTCCGGGCGGTCCTTCGAAGAGCAGCCCGCGCCGCGGGGTGCCGCCGAGTTCCCGGCGGAAGGTGCGCCCGGCGAGGAAGAGATCGAGGGAGCGGCGGACGTCCTCACGGACCGCGGACAGGCCCTTGACGTCGCTCATCCGCACGTCGATCTGTTCCGGCCGGTACGTGATGTGCGGGGACCGCCCGGACACGACGGTCGTGCCGATCAGGACGAACATGAGCATCAGCAGGAACAGGCCGGTCATCAGGTAGAGCGGGTCGATCGCGGGCAACCGCGGGGCACCGACCGGATCCCCGGTGATCAGGCGGTACCACAGCCAGGCGGCCAGGGGGGAGAGCAGGGCGGCGATCCGCAGCAGCCGGCGCTGTCGGCGCCGTTCCCGGGCGACCGCCACATCCGCCCCCGACCTGCCTGGGACCAGTCCGGACCAGCCTGCGGGCAGCGCCGCCGGCTGCGCCGCCGCGGTCTGCGTCACCCATTCGGCCTCGACCCGGTGCCTGCCCATCCGTCACCTTCCCGCCTGGGTCGGCGGTGTCCCGGGCGGGGACACGGCGGCGCCGACCCGCCCAGCCTCGCCCGGGCGACGGCCGTCCGGTCACCGTGCGGAGCAGGTGGACCCATCCGCCGCGGAGGTTCACCTGACCGGCGGCACCTCCCCGGAGCAGGACCTCACCGAACGTGAAACTCCCCTCACGCTCCACCATGCCGCAGCTGTGTAGCCCCGCCGCAGCCGCGTAACCCCACCTCAGCCGCGTAACCCCACCGCAGCCGCGTAACCCCACCTCAGTCGTGTAGCCCCGCCTCAGTCGTGTAGCCCCGCCGAAGCCGCGTAGCCCCGCCGCCCGGGCCCGGGGCCGGGTCAGCAGGTGTCGAACCGGTACCCGGGTGAGCCCGGGGCGGTGAGGTCGGTGTCCCGCAGGATCACCGACAGGCGCCCCCGGTAGCGGGTGCAGGCCTGCTGGAAGGGCCTGTTGCCGTACTCGACGACGATCACGTGGCTGCCGTAGACGTCGACGTAGTCCGCGCATTCGGGCAGCCCGTCGTCCCGGGTGTAGTCCGCGCACTCCTCCGCCACGGCGAAGTCGAATCCGGCCCGCCGCCCGGCGGCACCGAGTTCGGCGGCGTTCTTCTGGGCGACGGCGAGCCCGGCTGCGTGTGCCCGGGCGGTGAGCCCGGCGGCGAAGTCGAGCGCCTGGGACCGGGTGAGCAACCCGCCGGACCGGGTCCAGGAGTCGAGGTTGTCCGGTTCCACCGCGTCGAACCCGGCGGTGGCGCAGTTGTCGAACCAGGCGCCGACGATGCCCAGGAGGGCGCGGCGTTTCGCCGCCGTGGACACGTCGAGCAGAACCTCGTCCCAGTCGGTGTCGACGACTTCGTGGCCGTCGCGGTGCAGCAGCAGATCCGGATGGGTGGCGCGCCACCAGCCGAGTTCATCCGGCTGGACCTGGTACGCGTTGACGTAGCAGATGTTGTACAGCCCGACGGCGGGGGCCGCGGTCCGGTCCCGGGTCACCACCCGGACCCCGGAGGCTGGCCGGTACGGCTGGGACAGCTGGTAGTCGGCGGCGACACCGGTCGGCGGCAAGGCGACCGCGGACCGGGCGGAAGCGGCGCCCCCCGACCCCGGGGACGACGCGCTGCCCGCCGTCGCCGCTGTGGCCGGGGCTGATGCGACCGGGGCTGATGTGACCGGGACCGTCGATCCCGCTCCCGCCGGTGCCATGGCCGATGGGGGCCGGTCGTTCCCGGCTCCGTCGTGCCCGCGGTGACCGTACCGGGCGACCGCTCCGGCTGCCCCGACCGCGCCGAGCAGCGCCACCGTGGCCCCGGCCAGGATGGCGGTGCGCCGGCTCCGGGGTCGGTTCCGTAGTCGGCTCGGCAGTCCGGAACTGAGGTCCGCCAACGGTCTGTCCTGCCCCCCAGGTTCCCTGCGGTCCATCGATTCCACGGGTTTCCCAGGTTTCCCGGACTGCCCAAGTTCCTGGGGTTCTCCGGACTGCCCAAGTTCCTGGGGTTCCCCGGGCTGCCCAAGTTCCTGGGGTTCTCCGGACTGCCCAAGTTGTCCGGGCCCCCTCAGTTCCCCGGGTTCCGCATGTTCCGTCGGCTCCGCCGGCTCCTTTCGTCCCGCTCGTCCCGCTCGTTCTCGTTCCACTCTGTCTCCCCACGCTCGGTCGACGCCTCGTACCCGGGGCCTGGCCCGGTTCCTCCGTACCTGGCGTCTGTGGCCCGTCCCGATCCGGTGGGGCGCAGAGGGAACGGTACCGACCGGCCGGGGTCCTCGGCCGGGGCCTGCACTCCTGTTCCCCGTCGGCGCGGGCATGGACGCACCGGATCCGGCCGGATACACCCCGGTGGGTGAGCCGACCGGATCCCGGCAACGGGTCGAACCGGTCGTGCCCGGGACCGCAGACTGGGCAGACCCGTTCGGGGAGACGGGATCGGGGAGAGGGAGGTGCCGGGGATATGACCACGGTCAGCGACCTGGTTCCGGGGGACCCGCGCGAGGTTGGCGGCTACACCTTAGAGGGCAGGCTCGGGTGGGGTGGGCAGGCCACCGTGTACTTGGGCAGGGCCGCCGACGGGGATCCGGTCGCGGTGAAGGTTCCGCGGGCGGACTGGCTGGCGACGGCGGAGTCACTGATCCTGCTCCGCCGGGAGGTCGACGCGCTGCGCGGTGTCGCCGCCTACGCGACGGCTCCCCTGCTGGCCGCCTCCCTCGACTCGAACCCGCCCTACTTGGTGAG
>JARRQM010000340.1:0-7937 GCA_037381765.1 Kineosporiaceae bacterium | reverse complement strand
TCGACCTGGCCGAATGGCCCGGATACACCGTCCTGCGCGAAGCCCGCCAGCTCCACTCCCTGGCCGCTTACATCCGCCTCGCACCCGACAAGCCTGCAGCCGCCACCGAACTCCACGCCCGACTCGCCGACCTGGTCGAACAACAGCCGCACACCTGGCACGCCGTCCGGTAGCCCAGGCCACCTCCACCAGGAATCCAGCACTCGAAGATGGGGGCGACTACTGCTGGAAGCTGCGCGTCAGCCCGAACGGCTACGCGACGGTCTGAGCGACCCCACCAGGGCCGACGATGCCAGGATCTGCCGCCGACCCGAGGTGGTCGGCGCGACGGCCGTCATCGCCGCGGACGTGAGGGCGCCGCTGACGTACTCGTCGTCATGGTCGAGCAGGTCGACGAGGTGGTCCCCGACGGTCGCGCCCGGAAATGACGGCGCGGTGGGGTGAACCGCACCGGTACGGTGCCGGACGTGAACGTGGACGTGAACGTGGACGTGACCGAAAGGGTCCGGGTGATTGAGGGGTCCCGGGAGCTGCCGGCCGGCTTCACCCATCCGCACGCCTCCGAACAGGCCCGGCGGATCGCCGAACAGGGCCTGATCCTGCGGGTCCAGGTCGGCTCCGGGGTGCACGGCACCGCCATCAGCGGGCAGGACGACCGCGACGAACTCGGTATCTGCCTGGAACCTGCGGAGTACGTCACCGGCGTGGCCCGCGTCCCGAACGGCATCGGCGGCACCGGGGAGTCGGTGGTGTTCGAACAGTATGAGCGGCACACCGCCTGGGACCGGCCCGGTGGCGTCGAGAACCGGTCC
Source organism: Kineosporiaceae bacterium (assembly GCA_037381765.1). Taxonomy (GTDB): domain Bacteria; phylum Actinomycetota; class Actinomycetes; order Actinomycetales; family Kineosporiaceae; genus JARRQM01. The sequence continues at coordinate 7,125 of JARRQM010000340.1, read as the reverse complement.
GGGGCCGGCGATCTCGACGTCGTCGTCTACTCCGCCCGGAAGTGGGCCCGGCTCGCCCTGGCCGGCAACCCCACCGTGTTGTTGGTGCTGTTCGTCCCCGACACCGACGTGGTGCACCGCGACGCCACCGGCGCGGAGCTGGTCGCCAACGCCCACCGGTTCGTTTCCCGCAGGGCCGCCGACCGGTTCCTGGGCTACCTGCGCGCACAGAAGGCCGCCATGACCGGGCAGAGCCCCGCGCACACCAACCGGCCCGAGCTGGTCGCCGTCCACGGCTACGACACCAAGTTCGCCATGCACGCCCTACGCCTGGGCTTGCAGGGGGTGGAACTGCTGTCCACCGGACGGATCACCTTGCCCGTCCCGCAGCCCCACCGCGACCATCTGCGCGCCATCCGGCAAGGCCACCTCTCCCTCGCCCAGGTACTCGCCGACATCGACGACGCCGAACGCGCCCTGGACGACCTCCGCAACCGCAGCACCCTCCCCGACCAGCCCGACCGCGCCTGGGTCAATACCTGGCTGCACCATGCCCACCTCGACCATTGGGCGCGTCTGGCGCAGGCCTGAACCAGGGAGCCGGCACGCTCGACTCCGCCGTCGGGCCCCGCACCGATAGCGATGGAGTGCACCGCCTTGGCTCCATCGTCGCCGGCAGCGGAACGCCCGTCCGCGGTGCTACGGGCGTGGGGACCCGACCGGTCGCCAGACTGTCCGGATGAGTTTCCGGAAGACCCGTGATCTGGGGTTCGAAGCCCGCGACGCCGTTTTCGCCGGCGACGGGACGGACATCCTCGCCCTTGATGGCACCGGCGAGGTGTGGCATGTCGGCCCCGATGGGGCGCGGACCAGGATCTGCGACGGGGAGCAGATCCGTGCCGCCGTGCACGCCGCCGCCCGGGACAGGAACGGTCACCGATCCCACGGGGATGTCCGGCGGCCCCCGGCTTCCCGTCCCCTGCCCCCTACGCCGACCGGGAAACAGATCCTGTGGCACCGCGGCTCACGTTGGTTGATCGTCCATGTGGACTATCTCGGCTGGTGGTATCTGGTGGGCCGGAGAGACGGCGGGTCCTGGCGCGTACTGCTGTCCGGCTCGCTGATCATGTCCTACCCGCGCAGTGCCTGGTCACCGGACGGAACGCAGATCGCCGTTCTGGTCGATCCCGGCGCTGCCGTGGTCGACCTCGTCGGCCCGGCGGGCCGGGATCCGCGCATCGTTGCCGGGGAAACGTGGGCGTGGACCCCGGACGGGCAGTTGGTGGTCGTCGACCTCGACACCGAGGACCGGTGGGTGCTCGTCGAGCACCATCCGGCCACCGGCCGGCGGACGGTACGCGGTGAACTGAGCGCCGACGTCACCGCGTGGGGGTTCCCGCCGCCCGCCGACATCTGGTTGTGGGACGGTGCCACCGCCATCGCCGCCACCGACGACAGTTACCTGATCCTGTACCCGGATCGTCTGGTCTGGTATGCCCGACGCACCTTGACGATCCGTCACGTCGCCGGGCTCGGGGCTGCCGATCCGCAGGACCTCACCGTGACCGGGGACCACAAGGTCCTCATCGTCACCCACCGCAGCGGGATACGTCTGTGGGACCTGGACACGGCGGAGCCGCTGACTCCGGTCGAGCCGTCGGTGGGTGCGGCAAAGCCTGCGCCCACCGGACGGCATTTCCTGTGCCCGGGGCCCGGTCCGTACGTCGACTCCGGCCCCCGCCCCTGGTCCCTGTGGGAACTCCACTGAGGTCGGCGTTGCCCGCCGGGGCCGGCAGGACAGAACGGCTTTTTCTGGACTCATGCTAAATCTGGACAGTGTCCAAATGTTGACCTAGGCTCTTTCCATGACCCAGGAATCACGTGCCGACCCCGGCGATCTTCTCCGCCAGCAGGGCCTGCACGTCACGGCCCAACGGCTGGCCGTACTGCGTGCGGTCGCCGCCCGACCGCATGGCACGGCGGAGGAGATCCACCGAGCCGTCCGGGCCGAGATCGGTTCGGTGTCCCGTCAGGCCGTCTACGACGCCCTGACCGTGCTCGCCGATCGGGGTCTGCTCCGCCGCATCCAGCCCTCGGGTTCTCCGACACGCTTCGAGGACCGGGTCGGCGACAACCACCACCACATCGTCTGCCGCGACTGCGGGAAGACCGTCGACGTCGACTGCGCCGTCGGCTACACCCCGTGCCTGACGCCCTCCGACGACGCGGGGTACGACATCGACGAGGCCGAGGTCATCTACTGGGGTCGCTGCCCCGATTGCCGGACCGCCGACGCCGCTGATCCCCCTCCGGCCCCGCACACCCCGGACCCCACCGGGTGAGCGCACCCGAGGCCCCACCCGCAGCACGGCCAGGACCACTCACGACGACGAGGAAGTAGGAGGGTCGACATGTCCGACGGCGACAACGCAACCACGGATCCGGTGACGCAGAAAACTCTCGGAGGCAGGTCGAACCAGGACTGGTGGCCTGAACAGCTGAACCTGCGGGTACTGCACCGGAACTCCCCCGCAGCCAACCCGCTGGGCGCGAACTTCGACTACGCCAAGGAGTTCGCCACCCTCGATCTCGATGCGCTGAAACGGGACGTCATCGAGGTGATGACGACCTCGCAGGAGTGGTGGCCGGCGGACTACGGCCACTACGGTCCGCTGTTCATCCGGATGGCCTGGCACAGCGCGGGGACCTACCGGATCGCGGACGGCCGGGGCGGCGGCGGGTCCGGCGCGCAGCGGTTCGCGCCCCTGAACAGCTGGCCGGACAACGCCAACCTCGACAAGGCCCGCCGGCTGCTGTGGCCGGTGAAGCAGAAGTACGGGCGGAAGATCTCCTGGGCCGACCTGATGATCTTCGCGGGGAACTGCGCCCTGGAATCGATGGGGTTCACCACGTTCGGCTTCGGCGGGGGCCGGGAGGACATCTGGGAGCCGGACGGGACGGACTGGGGCCCGGAGTCAACCTGGCTCGGCGACGAACGCTACCGCGGCGACCGGGAACTGACCGACCCGCTCGGGGCCGTGCAGATGGGCCTGATCTACGTCAACCCCGAAGGACCCGGCGGCAACCCCGACCCGCTGGCGGCGCTCATCGCCGGCGGCCACACCTTCGGCAAGAGCCACGGCGCCCACCCCCAGAACCCCCACGTGGGGCCCGAACCCGAAGGCGCGCCGGTGCAGGAGCAGGGACTGGGCTGGCGGAACAGTTTCGGTACCGGCCACGGTGCGGACACCTTCACCAGCGGGCCGGAAGGCGCCTGGACGAACGATCCCACCACGTGGGACAGCGGTTTCCTGGACAACCTGCACGGCTACGAGTGGCAGCTGACGCAGAGCCCGGCCGGGGCGAAGCAGTGGACCCCGACCGACCCCGCCGCGCAGGACACCGTGCCGGACGCGCACGACCCGGCGACGCGGCACGCCCCGATGATGCTCACCACCGACCTGGCCCTGCGGGCGGACCCGGTCTACGCGCCGATCGCGCAACGCTTCCACGAGCACCCCGATGAACTCGCCACCGCTTTCGCCAAGGCCTGGTTCAAACTCACCCACCGCGACATGGGCCCGGTCTCGCGCTACCTCGGACCACTGGTTCCCGCGGAACCGCAGCTGTGGCAGGACCCGGTGCCACCGGTCGACCACGATCTGGTCGGCGCCGACGGCATCGCCGACATCAAGGAGGCCATCCTCGACTCGGGGCTGACCGTTCCCCAGCTGGTCGCCACCGCCTGGGCCGCGGCCTCGACCTTCCGCGGCACCGACAAACGCGGTGGGGCGAACGGCGCACGGATCCGGCTCGCACCGCAGAAGGACTGGGCGGCCAACGACCCGGAGCAGCTGGCCGCCGTCCTGTCCGTACTGGAAGGGATCCAGCAGGACGTCAACGGCACCCGGTCCGACGGGACCCGGATCTCCCTCGCCGACCTCATCGTGCTCGGCGGTTGCGCCGCGGTCGAGCAGGCAGCCGCGGAGGCCGGGCACCCGGTCACCGTTCCCTTCTCCCCCGGACGTACCGACGCCACCCCGGAGGACACCGATGCCGATTCCTTCGCGGTACTCGAACCGGCCGCGGACGGTTTCCGGAACTACCTGTCCCCCGGGCAGTCGCTGCCGCCGGAACATCTCCTCGTGGAACGGGCCGACCTGCTCACCCTCACCGCACCCGAACTCACCGTGCTCCTCGGCGGGATGCGGATGCTGAACACCAACACCGGCGGTACGGCACATGGGGTGCTCACCGACCGGCCCGGCACCTTGAGCCAGGACTTCTTCGTGAACCTGCTCGACATGGGGATCTCCTGGGAACCGTCAGCGGCAGCCGACGGGGTGTACGAGGGCCGGGACCGCAGCACCGGCCGGCTGCGCTGGACGGCCACCGCCGTCGACCTCGTCCTCGGCTCGAACTCCCAGCTGCGGGCGATCGCGGAGGTCTATGCCCAGGAGGACTCCGGGCCGTTTCGACCTCGCTCGGGCCTGAACGGCACGGCCCCCTCCGGGCCCGGCCCGCCGGACCCGGTGGGGAACGGAGCGCGTCCCCGGTGGTGTTGTCCGCCCGTGTTCCCGGCTGTGTTCCCGCCCGTGTTCCCGGTCAGGTTCTCGGTCAGGTTCCCGGTCAGGTTCCCGACGTCCGGGCCCTGGGTCCCGGTCCACCCCCGACTACCGGCGCCGCTTTACCTCACCGAAAACGCGGAAACGTTTCGGTAACACGATCGGAACGGCAACGAAACCCCTGCCCACCAGCCTGGGCGCCCACGAGGAGGGTGCCGATGAATCACGTGGACAGCGGGGACACCACCTGGGTGCTGGTCTCCACCGCACTGGTCCTGCTCATGACCCCGGGGCTGGCCCTGTTCTACGCCGGGATGGTGCGGTCCAAGAACGCCCTCGGCATGATCATGCAGAACTTCGTGGCCATCGGGGTGGTCACGGTGACCTGGGCACTGGTCGGCTACTCCCTCGCCTTCGACTCCGACGCCGGTGGCGGGCTGGTCGGTGGCCTGCACCTGGCGGGGCTGACCGACGCCGCCCAGGAGGTACCGGGGCTGCCGGACCTCACCATCCCCCCGATGGCTTTCATGGTCTTCCAGCTCATGTTCGCGGTGATCACCGCGGCGCTGATCGCCGGTGGGAGCGCGGACCGGATGCGGTTCGGCGGCTTCGTCACCTTCATCACCGTCTGGTCCGTCATCGTCTACGCGCCGCTGGCGCACTGGACCTTCTCCCCCGGCGGTTGGCTGAACCGTTTCGGCGTGCTCGACCTCGCCGGCGGCACCGTGGTGGAGATCTGCTCGGGGGCTTCGGCGCTCGCCCTCGTCCTCGTCGTGGGGCGTCGCCGGGGTTGGCCCAAAGAGATCATGGCACCGCACAACCTTCCGCTGACCATGCTCGGTGCCGGTCTGCTGTGGTTCGGTTGGCTCGGTTTCAACGCCGGATCCGTGCTCAGCGCCGGACCGCTGGCCGCCCAGGCCGTGGTGAACACGCACTTCGCCGGGGTCGGCGGGATGCTCGGCTGGCTGCTCCTGGAGAAACGGCTCATCGGGCACGCCACCACCTTGGGTGCGGTCTCGGGGGCGGTCGCCGGGCTCGTCGCCGCCACCCCCGCCGCCGGCTTCATCGACTCCCTGCCCGCACTGCTGCTCGGCGTGATCGCCGGGATGGTCGGGCTGCTGGCGGTGCGGGCGAAGTTCCGTCTCGGCTACGACGATTCCCTCGACGTCCTCGGGGTGCACTTCATCGGTGGGGTCATCGGCACCTTGTTCATCGGGTTCTTCGCCTCCCAGGCGGTGAACGCGGCGATCAGCGACGAGGGGCTGCTCCTCGGTGGCGGCCTCACCCAGCTCGGCCGCCAGGCCGTCGGCGTGCTCGCGGCAGGCGTCTGGTCCTTCGTGGTCTCGTATCTCATCGCCTGGGTGCTGAACAAGGTCCGCCCGTTGCGGGTCAGCCCCGAGGACGAGCTCACCGGACTTGACTTCACCCAGCATGCGGAAACGGCATACGATCTCGGCTCCGCACCAGGAATGGGGAGGCTCGGATGAGGCTCGTCACCGCAGTCGTCAAACCGCACACCCTCGCCGAGGTCAAGGCGGCCGTCGAAACGGTCGGCGTGACCGGGATGACGGTCAGCGAAGTCTCCGGTCACGGCCGGCAGAAGGGGCACACCGAGGTCTACCGCGGTGCCGAGTACACCGTCGACTTCGTGCCCAAGGCACGGGTGGAGATCCTCGTCGAGGACGCCGACGTCGAACCGGTCGTCGAGGCCATCCTCGGTGCCGCCCGCACCGGGCGGATCGGTGACGGGAAGGTCTGGGTGACCCCGGTGGAGGACGTGGTCCGGGTGCGCACCGGCGAGCGCGGCATCGAAGCGCTGTAGCCGAGATCCCGGCCGGGATTGATTGGGGGAAGTCACCCGAAATCGAATCACCCTAAGTAGTCTATGCGTCGCAGATTGCATTGATCGTGCACGCGACCAGGGGGTTCGATGCCGGACCGATCGCAGGCGAACACCACCACGCGCGGCCCCGACGAGGTATCCGTCGAGGTATCCGCCGCGGACTACCCGGCGACCGGTGAAACCGGGCAGGCCGTGGCCACCACCGCGGAAGCGGTCTACACCGCCCTACCCGACGATGCCCAGGAACTGGCCCGGCGACTGTTCCTGCGCCTGGTCACGGTCTCCGCCGACGGCACCGGCATCCGACGCCGGGCCGGGTTCGACGAACTCGACATCGACGGACCCGACGGACCAGGCGGACCAGGCGGGCCCGGCCGGGCGTCGTCGACGGTGGTGATCGGGCACGCGCCGACCTGTCCCGGACGGGCCGCCACCGGCCCCGAACCGGACCGGATCGAGGCCCTGCTCTCCTCGAACACCACCGGCCGGACCTCCGGGACCGGGCCGGCCGAAATCATCGGCCGGTTCGTCGAGGCGCACCTGCTCCGCACCGACGCCGACGGCGTGCAGATCGCCCACGAGGCCCTGCTGTCGGCCTGGCCCCGGTTGCGCGGCTGGGTGGACACCGAGCACGCCGGACGGGTCGTGCTCCGGCAGCTCGCCGGGGCCGCCGCCGCCTGGGCCCGGGCCGGGGAGGACCCCGGCCTGCTCTACCGGACCGGGCAGCTGGCCGCGGCC
>JARRQM010000339.1:0-3771 GCA_037381765.1 Kineosporiaceae bacterium | reverse complement strand
GTCTGGCACGCCGCTTGCGTGACGCCCGAACGGGGCCGTTGGTCAACGCCGATCGGGCCTGATCTGTGCGCGGCGGCTTCGGAATGGGCGCCCGGGATCCGACATAGCACCGAGGGCCCCTGGCTCGGCGTCCAGGCGTGCCTTGCCGGGGCGAGGTCCTGTTCCCGGCCCGGAGGTAGAGGAACGCGGCATGTGGGTCAGCAAGGACACCGAGGACGTCCTGTACCGGAGCGCACGCACCAGAGTCGTCCGAGTCGGCAAGGCGGGGGCCGCCGGGACGGTGATTCGCAAGGAGGCTGCCGGGGAGGGGTGCCTGGAGCGGGCGCGCCGGGAGCGGGACCTGCTCACCCGGCTCGCGGGGGTGCCGGGAATCCCCGTGCTCGTGGGCACCGACGCCGAAGCGTCCACCTCGATCACGACGACGGACCTGGACGGGGTCGCTCTGGCGTCCGTGCTCGGGTCGGAGCGGTTCGACACGGCCGAGTTGTTCCGGCTGGCGCGCGGCCTCGCGGACCTGGTGGCGAGGGTGCACGAGCGCGGGGTCGTGCACAAGGACGTCAACCCCAACAACATCCTGCTGACCCGGGCTTATCGGCGGGACGCTGCCCTACCTGTCGCCCGAGCAAACGGGCCGGACCGGCCGGCCGGTCGACCTCCGCGCCGACCTGTACTCCCTGGGCGCCACTCTGTATCACGTGGCCACCGGCGCCCCACCGTTCGGGGACGGCAAGGACGCACTGCGGCTGGTGCACGACCATCTGGCCCGGGTGCCCGTCGCCCCGCGCCTGCACAACCCCGCGATACCGGCGTCGCTGTCCGAGATCATCCTGCGGCTGCTCGAGAAGGAACCGGACCGGCGCTACCAGAGTGCCTCCGGTCTGGCCCACGATCTCGGGATCGCTCTGCGCCGCTGGCAGGACCAGGACGGCGAATCGTTCCCCCTGGGCGAGCGCGACTTCCCGCTGCGGCTATCCCCGCCCAGCCAGTTGGTCGGGCGCGAGGCGGAGATCGTCGCGCTCAAGGAGTCCTTCGCCCGGGCCGTCGCCGGCACGCTGCACGGCTTGCTGCTGGCCGGCGCCCCCGGCGTGGGCAAGACCTCGCTGATGAACGAGCTCCGTCAGGTCGTGACCGCGTGCGACGGCTGGCTGGTGTCCGGGAAATTCGATCAGTATCACCGAGGCCAGGCCAGCGACGCGATCAACCAGTGCATGGGCGCTCTCGCGCAGCTCCTGCTGGCGGAGCCGGAGTCGGAGCTGGCTTCGCTGAAAGCTCGGATCACGTCGGCCGTCGGCCGCAACGCGGGCCTGCTGGCCACGGTGGTCCCGGAACTGCGTCACCTGCTCGGCCTTCCGGCCCCTGACGGTGCCGACGCGGCCGATGACGACGACACCGCGATCGATCCGGTCGAGGCGGAGCGGCGCCTGCACCAGGCGGGTTTGGACGTGTTGCGCGCGGTCGTCTCGCCGTCGCGACCGCTGGTGTTCATCGTCGATGACCTCCAATGGGGGTCGAGCATGCCGCTGGCTTTCATCGACCTCCTGCTCACCAGCTCCCAGCTGCCCGGCATGCTCGTGGTCGCGGCCTATCGGGACAACGAGGTGGACGCGACCCATCCGCTGTCCGGCATGCTGACTCGGTGGCTGGCCCTGGACGTCCCACCGCGCCACCTCCGGGTGACCAACCTGCCTGCCGGCGACCTGGAACACCTGCTGACCACGATGCTCCGGCTGCCCTCGGCGCCACCGCCCTCACTGACCAGCGTGGTGCAGGCCGCGACCGACGGGAACCCGTTCGACACCGTTGAGCTGGTCAACGCCCTGCGCCGGCGTGGGGCGCTGTCCCTGCACCCGGACGGTTGGGCGTGGGACGGGACGAAGATCGGCCACGACCTGGACGGAAACGTCACCGACCTGGTGGACGCGCGGATCGCAGCACTGCCACCGGCCACGGTCGTGCTGCTCGAGACGATGGCGTTGCTGGGCGGTGAGGTGCCACTGGAGGTGTTGCAGGTCGCCACGGGACCGCCCCGGCCGGAGTCGTCGGGTAACGAACTGTCCGAGCAGCTGCGTCCGGCACTGGAGGACGGTCTGCTCCTGATGGAACCGGAAGCCCCGGTCCGGGTGAGGTTCGCCCACGACCGGGTCCACCAGGCCGCATTCGCCCGGGTGCCCCCGGACCGACGGCGCGTCCTCGGGCTCACCCTTGCCCGGGCCTTCGCCGCGACCCCGGGCTACCAGATCAGGGCGGCGGAGCAGTACCAGCCCGTGGCCGAGGACATCACCGACCCCGCTGAACGGCACCTGGCTGCCACCGTGATGCGGAGCGCGGCCGAGCGGCAGGCCCTGGCCAATCCGAGTTCCGCACTCGGCCTGCTCGACGCCGCCCTGGGCCTGCTCCGTGCGGACGGAGCCGCCCCGGACGCGCAGCTCCTCGGACAGCTCCAGGCCGGGCGACACGCCGCCCTGTACCGGCTCGGGCGGTTGGAGCAGGCTGACGCGGCGTTCGAATCCGTGCGCGGCTGCCACCCCGAGGTCCTGGAACTGGTACCGACCGCCCGGGACCAGATCAACAGTCTGTGCAACCGCGGCCTCTACACGGCGGCCGTGCAACTGGGTGTGGAGTTGTTGGCGCAGCTGGGTATCGACCGGCCTGAGCAGCTTGAGGCCGCGGTGAACGCCGAGCTGGACGAGGTGCTGAGGTGGCTGCGCGGCGCCGATCCCGAGGTGGAGGCCGCTCGCCCGCCCTGCACCGACCCGGGAGTGCACGCGCTAGCCCAACTGTGCCAGGCCATGCTGGCGCCCGGCTTCTTCGCGGACCCCGGCGTCTCGTTCTGGGTCACCCTGCTGTCGCTGCGGCTGTGGTCCACCCGGGGGCCATGCCCGGCCAACTACGGGGCGATCGGCTTCGCCCCGTTCGTGGTGATGGCCTGGCGGCAGGACTACCGCAGCGCGATGGCGCTGCTCGACGTGATCATGCAGGTCGGGTACGCGCACGGTTTCGACGACCACATGTTCCCGGCCCGGTTCCACGCCCTGTTCGTCGAGCACTGGTTCCATCCGTTGGCCAACGACCTGGACAAGGCCCGCGACATTCGCGCCGGACTGCTCAGGGCCGGCGACATCCAGACCGTCAGTTTCACCAACCATGTGGCCACCGCCGCGGCCTGGGAGTGCAGCCCCACCCTGGACGGGGCCCTGGCCGAGATCGAGTCGGCCCTCGACTTCGCCCGCCGGATCGGCGACGAGCACACCGTGGCGATGTTCGAGACCTATCTGCCCCTGATCTTCGGCCTGACCCGCGACGAGGCGTCCACCGCCGCGCAGCCGGCCGAGCAGCCCACCCCCGCCAGCCCGATGGCGACCGGCTATTTCCACGTCAACCAGGCGTTGCTGGCCGTCCTGTTCGCGGACCTGCCGGCCTGTTCCCCGCACGCCGCCGCCGCGCTCCCTTTGCTGCCGGCCTTCGACGGCCACCACCACATCGTCTGGGCGCATGCCCTGCACGCCCTGTGCACGGCGCAACGGATCGCTCACGCTGACCCGGACGACCGTGGCGCCCTCCTGGCCGAGATGGATGAGCACGTGAGCTGGCTGGATCGCCGGGCCCAGGACAGCCCCGACGGGTTCGCCCACCTGACCGCCTGGCTGCGGGCCGAGCGGGCGGCAGCCCTGGGGGACACCGGTGCCGCCGCCCTCGCCTTCGACCAGGCTCTCGACGGTTTCCGCAGACACGGCAGGATCTGGCACCAGGCCCTGATCTCCGAGCGGGCCG
>JARRQM010000338.1:0-3181 GCA_037381765.1 Kineosporiaceae bacterium | reverse complement strand
AACCGGAGACCTCTGATCTGCAGGACCTGCTCCTGCACGCCGTCCAGGGCGTGTCCCAGTACGCCGTTCGTTGCCGGGCCTTCGGCATCGAGGACGCCGAGGCCTCCGAGCTCGTCCTGCACGCGGTGTTCGCCACACTGACCAACGTCAACTTCGACGATGCGCGGATCATCGCGCTGATCCGGCAGGCCGGGCAGGCGCGGGACCGGTTGCGGGAGGAGTACCGGACCGCTGCCGTCGCCGCCGGTCACGAGCCTGAGGAGGCCACCGGCCCGGCCGCCTGGATTCCCGCGGCCGACGACGACGGATTGCTGCTCCAGGCCGCCCAGGCCTCCCTGCTGTCCGGGCAGGACCTGCTCGGACCGGACATCATCGGGTTGCGGATGCTCGCCCTTTACGGGGTCAAGGGAGTGGCCGCCTACGCCTACCATGCCCGGGTGCTCGGCAACGGGGATCCGGCCGTCGAGACGGAGATCGACGCCGGGGTTCAGGACGTCCTGGACTACCTGGCCTCCGGCCCCACCGACATCGAGGATCTGCTCGAACATTGTCTCGACATCGGCCGGCTCAACCTCACCGTGCTCGAACAGCTCGACGCCGCGCACACCGGGCGGTTCGGTTCGCCGACCCCGACCCGGGTGCGCACCTCCCCGGTGGCGGGTAAGGCGATTCTGGTCAGCGGGCATGATCTCGCCGACCTTGAGGAGATCCTGATCCAGACGCGGGACCGCGGGATCAACGTGTACACCCACGGTGAGCTGTTGTCCGCGCACGCCTACCCGAAACTGGCGGAGTATCCGCACCTCATCGGCAACTACGGTGGGGCCTGGCAGGATCAGCGCAGCGAGTTCCTCGACTTCCCCGGTGCCGTGCTGATGACGTCGAACTGCCTGATCGAGCCGCGGCGGGGGTACCGGGACCGGATCTTCACGCTCGGTCCGGTCGGTTGGCCCGGGATCCGCCACCTTGACGCCTCGGATATCGGTCCGGCGATCGACGCGGCTCTTGCCGCTCCTGGCTTCGCCGCAGACGCCCCGGAGACGAGTCTGCTCACCGGTTTCGCCCACGACGCGGTGCTCTCCCTGGCCGACACCGTCGTCGATGCGGTGAAGGCCGGCGACATCCGACATTTCTTCCTGGTCGGCGGCTGCGACGGGGCCATGCCCGGGCGCAACTACTACACCGAGTACGCCGAACAGGCACCCGCGGACACCGTGCTGCTCACCTTGGGCTGCGGGAAGTACCGGGTGAACCATCTCGATCTCGGCGAGATCGGCGGGATCCCGCGGCTGCTCGACGTCGGGCAGTGCAATGACAGCTACTCCGCGGTCAAGATCGCCCAGGCGCTCGCCGGGGCCTTCGACTGCGGTATCAACGATCTGCCGCTCACCTTGGTGATTTCCTGGTTCGAGCAGAAGGCCGTCGCGGTGCTGCTCAGCCTGCTCGCTCTCGGGGTGCGCAATCTCTCCCTCGGGCCGAGTCTGCCCGGCTACCTCACCCCGGCCCTGCTGGAGGTGCTCGTGGACCGGTTCGGGATCAGTCCGGTCGGTGACGCCGGGACCGACCTCGCGGCGGCGCTGGCGCGCTGAGCACGCGGCCCTGCGGGGTACGCCGGACGGTTGGGAGGGGGCGGCCCCGGCCGTCCGGCGGGTCCCGGTGGACCGCGTGAAAGGATGTTGTGGTGACTGGATCGTCCCGGGTGCTTGCCGTGTGCGTGGTGCACGCACTGCTTTCCGACCCTGAAAGCGCGGTCGGGGTCACCTCGATCGACAAGCGACCGGTCGCCGGGCCGGTGCTGGTCACGGAGCTGGGGGTGACCGGGGACAGCCAGTCCGACACCGCGAACCACGGCGGGGCCGATCAGGCGGTGTACGCCTACGCCGAGGCCGATGCCGCCTGGTGGGCCGGTGAGCTGGCGCGGCCGGTTCCTCCGGGGTTGTTCGGGGAGAACCTGCGCACCGAGGGGATCGATGTCACCGGCGCCGAGATCGGCGAGCGGTGGCGGATCGGCGCGGAGGTCGTCGTCGAGGTCACCGGTCCGCGGATCCCCTGTGCGACGTTCCAGCGGCGGATGGGGGAGTCGCATTGGGTTCGCCGTTTCACCGAGCGCGGCGCTCCCGGGGCGATGCTGCGGGTGCATGCGGTCGGTGAGATCGAGGTCGGTGACCCGGTGGAGGTGGTGCACCGGCCCGGTCACGGGGTCACCGTCGGGGCCGCTTTCCTGCGCCCGGCCCCGGCCGACATGCGCCTGCTCCTGGACGCCGAGAAGGCCGGTCAGATCGTTCTCGGCGAGTCGATGCGGAAACGGGCCCGGAAGGCCGTGCGGCGTTTCGGGTTTCCCGGGCGGACCTGACCCGGCCCCGGACATGCCTTCCGCCCTTCCTGAGGGGGATCCCGCACCTTTCGATGGGCGGCTCCCCGCTACGGTCGGTGCTGGGGCTGCCGGCCGGGACCTCGGAATGTACCTGCACGTCCCGTTCTGCGCGGCCCGCTGCGGGTACTGCGACTTCACCACGTACACCGCGGATGAGCTTGGTCCCGGGGTCGATCCCGGCGGGTACCCGGAGGCGGTGCTCGCTGAGCTGGACCTCGCCCACCGGGTGCTCGGGGAGGCCGACGTCCGGCGCCCGGTGTCGACGGTGTTCGTCGGCGGCGGCACCCCGACCCTGCTGCCGCCGGACGGGTTGGTCCGGATGCTCGACGGGGTGCGGGAGCGGTTCGGGGTGCGTCCGGGGGCCGAGATCACGGTCGAGGCGAACCCCGATTCGGTGACACCGGACGGTCTCGTGGCCCTGGCCGCGGCCGGGGTGACCCGGATGTCCTTCGGGGTGCAGTCGGCCGTGCCGCACGTTCTCGCCGTCCTGGAACGTACACATGGGCCGTCGGCCGTGCCGCGGGTCGTTGCGTGGTCCCGGGATGCCGGGCTCGCGGTGAGTCTCGATCTCATCTACGGCACACCGGGGGAGTCTGTGGACGACTGGCGGGCCACGGTGGATGCCGCCCTGGACTGCGCGCCGGATCACGTGTCCGCCTACTCCCTGGTCGTGGAACCGGGGACCCGGTTGGCGGCCCGGGTACGGCGCGGTGACCTGCCCGGGACCGATGAGGACGATCTCGCGGTCAAGTACGAGGTGGCCGAGCGGCGGCTGTCCGCGGCGGGGTTCGGCTGGTACGAGGTGAG
>JARRQM010000337.1:0-3200 GCA_037381765.1 Kineosporiaceae bacterium | reverse complement strand
GTCACCCGGAAGGTGTGGTGCTGCAGCACCTCCATCCCGGGGAACAGCTGGTCGAGGTGGACGGCGATGACGTCTTCGAGCGGGACGAACCGGGCCTGGTCGGCACCGTCGGTGTCGACCGCGACGAACCGGGGGAGTAGCTGCGGCACCTTGACCCGGGCGAAATGTTCCTTGTCGGTGACCGGGTTGCGGAGGATCACCGCGAGGTTGAGGGACAACCCGGAGATGTAGGGGAACGGGTGGGCCGGGTCGACCGCGAGCGGGGTGAGTACCGGGAAGACCCGTTCCCGGAAGAACGTGTGCAGCCGGTCCTGCTCGGTCTGCGCGAGCGCATCCCAGTGCACCAGGGAGATCCCGACCTCGGCCAACGCCGGGGCGACCTCGTCGGTGAACACCTGCGCGTGCCGGGCCTGCAGCTCGTGGGCGCGACGGCTGATCGCGTCGAGTACTTCGCGGGGTTCCAGGCCGCTGGCCGCGGTGACGGCCAGTCCGGTGGCGATCCGTCGTTTCAGTCCGGCCACCCGGACCATGAAGAACTCGTCGAGGTTGGAGGCGAAGATCGCCAGGAACCGGGTCCGTTCCAGCAGCGGTAGCCCCGGGTCGCGGGCGAGTTCGAGTACCCGCTCGTTGAACGCCAGCCAGGACAGTTCGCGGTCGAGGAAACGGTCGGGGAAGCACGTGAGGTCCAGTTCCTCAGGTTCGCCCGACTTCTCCGGTGCGGTCGGCGCCACGGACGATGCCGCGGGCTGTGCCGGTGGCATCGGGGGCGCTGCGGGCTGTGCGGGTGGCGCCGTGGATGCCGGGGGCGCCGCGGGTTGTGCGGGTGGCGCCGCCGACGTTGCGGGTGCTGCGGGGGTCGCCGCCGATGGCGCGGGGGGTGCCGGCACGGAGCGGCGGCGGGTCGTCCGGCGCCGGGGCGCGCTCGTGGACGTGCCGGACTTACCGGAGTCGCCGGACGTGCCGGACTCACCCGCAGAGGCCGCGGTCGTGGCGGGACTGGTCATGTCGGTCAATGCTGTCACGCCTCGATGAACTCTACGAAAACTCCCCACCCCGGAACGGGGCCGGGCACGTTCTTGTCCACGTCGGCCGCCCGGGAACCGATCTTGAGGGCGTCCGACCACCGTCACCGGCCCGGATCCGGGGCCCTCACCGGCCGGGGCCGGGCGGCCGGGAGAACAACACGTCGGTGCCCTTCCGGGTGAATCCCAGACCGGCGACAGCGGCCCGGGTCGCGGCGTCGTCCGCGCCGACCTGCAGGGTCACGGTACGCAGCCCTCGTCGGTGCAGCCAGCGCAGCCCGGTCACGATGAGTGCCCGGCCCAGGCCCCGACCCCGATGCTCCGGAGCGACCCCGACGAGGTACAGCTCGCCGATCCGGCCGTGCCCGTGCGCCCGGCCTCCGGCGCCGTCCCCGTGCACCTTCGACCAGACGAAACCGATCAGTTCCGGGTCCTTCGGCCGGTCCCCGTCCGGGGCCCCGGGCCGGTCCTGGTGCGGGTCCGCGCGCTCGGCGACGAGGAACCCGGCAGGGTCGAACCAGTTTTCCCGTAGCCGCACCCGCAGGTCCTGGGCCGTCCACCCGCCGAACATGGGGTGTCCGGCGAGGGTCCGCGAGGCGAGGTCCAGCCAGGGACGCTCATCGCAGCCGGGAAGGAACGGGCGCAGCCGGATCCCGTCCGGGAGCGGACTTTCCGGCGGCGGCGTCCCGGCCGACCGGTGCAGCCGTTCCAGCTGTTCCCCCACCCGGAACCCGAGTGCGGCGGCCAGTGCCCGGGCCGGTGCGGGGTCGCCGTAGGCCCGCAGTCGCAGCCGCCCGTCCGGGGATTCGGCGAGGGCGGTCCGGACGAGCAGGCTGCCCAGGCCCTGACGTCGGTGCGCCGGGTGGACGACGAGTTCGGCGGAGGAACCGGACACCTCGTCGGTGGGGTCGAGGTGGGCGTAGCCGACGAGGATGTCCCTCCCGTCCGGGCCGGGGGCGAGCAGCAGGATGTTCCGCCCCGGGTCCTCCCCGCCGTGCCGTAGGTGCAGGCTCACGTGCTCGCCGAGCGGACGGCACCCGTCGACCTCGACGGCAGCCTCGGTGAGGGCCGCCACCCCGGCGACGTCGGCCCAGGCCAGTCGCCCGCACACCTCAAGCCGCAGCGGGGGAACCGGCCGGGAGCGCACCCCGCCGTCTCGGTCCACACCCGCCACCCTAGGGTGCGTTTCGGAACTCCGCTTCGACGTTGCCCGACGGGCCCGCCGGGCGGGGCCCGTCATGCCACGCCCGAATGCGGGCGGCATCACATTCCTCCCCGGATACCCCTATCCCTATCTGACCTGTAAGAACGCGGTGTCGCGCGGGGCTGTTGCGGTACTCAGGACCAAGTGCCCCGTGACGGTGCGTCGCCCGACGGTAGACCGGGGGTGGGGGTGAGGCGTGTGCACTCCGGGAAACGACTTCTCGACCTGCCAGGGCTGCAGGCTCTGGTGACGCTGCTCCGGGAACGGGGCTACACCGTGCTCGGGCCGACCGTACGTGACGGGGTTGTCACCACCGGGGAGATCACCGGTGTCGACGACCTGCCCCGGGGCTGGGGTGATGACCAACAGCCCGGGAGTTACCGGCTGCGCCCGCGTGAGGACGGGGCGCTGTTCGGTTTCGCGGCGCCCGCGCAGTCGGCGAAACAGACGCTCTTCCCGCCCCGGGTGACGCTGTGGCGACGGACGCGAACCGAGGACGGGTTCGCCGTCACCCTCGGCGACAGGTCCATCAACGCCGAGCCCGCCGCAACCGGGTCCGCCGCCGACGGGCCCACCGCAACCGGGCGCGAGGGCTCGGGGCCGGACGGGGCTCCCCGGTATGCCTTGCTCGGGGTGCGGTCCTGCGACCTGCACGCGATCGGGATCCACGATCGGGTGCTGGACGGCCGGGCCGTCGTCGACCCCGACTACCACGCGCGCCGCCGTGACCTCCTCACCATCGCCGTCACGTGCAGCGACCCGGCGTCGACGTGTTTCTGCGGGTCCCTCGGTACCGGTCCCCGCCCCGTTGCGGGGTCGGGTTTCGACATCGCGCTCACCGAGATCCTCACCGGGGGGCACCGTTTCCTCGCCGAGGTCGGCAGCCCTGTCGGGGCGGACCTGCTCGCCGCGGTGGGGGCCCCGGCGGCGACTCCGGTGGAGGAGTCCGCCGCCGACGTGGTGGCCCGCGACGC
>JARRQM010000336.1:0-3208 GCA_037381765.1 Kineosporiaceae bacterium | reverse complement strand
GGCGCCACCGTAGGCCTCCGGCGCTGACGCGCTCGCCACCTGCCTGATCATCGAAGAGGTCGCCCGGGTGTGCGCGTCCTCCTCGCTGATCCCGTCGGTGAACAAGTTGGGCACCCTGCCGCTCCTGTTCGCCGCCTCCGACCAGGTGAAGGACCGCTACCTGCCGCCGGTGGCCCGCGGGGAGGCGATGTTCTCCTACGCGCTGTCCGAGCGGGAAGCCGGTAGCGACACCGCGTCGATGCGCTGCCGGGCCACCCCGGACGGCGACGACTGGGTGCTCACCGGGCAGAAGTCGTGGATCACCAACGCCGGGGTGAGCGACTACTACACGGTGCTCGCCGTCACCGACCCGGACGGCCGCCGCGGGCACAACATCAGCGCGTTCGTCGTCGAGCGGGGGGATGACGGGTTCGACGTCGCCGAGCCGGAACGCAAGCTCGGGATCAAGGGCAGTCCCACCCGGGAACTGCTCTTCGACGGTTGCCGGATCCCCGGGGACCGGCTCGTCGGTTCGGTTGGTGAGGGCCTGCAGATCGCGTTGCGCACCCTCGACCACACCCGGGTCACCATCGGCGCCCAGGCCGTCGGTATCGCCCAGGGCGCGCTCGATTTCGCGCTCGGCTACGTCAAGGAACGCCGCCAGTTCGGCAAGGCCGTCGCCGACTTCCAGGGGGTGCAGTTCATGCTCGCCGACATGGCGATGACCCTGGAGGCAGCCCGGCAGCTGGTCTACCTCGCCGCGGCGAAGAGCGAGCGGGACGAGGCGGACCTGCCCTTCTTCGGGGCGTCGGCGAAGGCGTACGCCTCCGATGTGGCGATGCAGGTGACCACCGACGCGGTACAGCTGCTCGGCGGGTACGGCTACACCCGGGACTACCCGGTCGAGCGCTATATGCGCGACGCCAAGATCACCCAGATCTACGAGGGGACGAACCAGATCCAACGCCTCGTTATCGCCCGGCAGTTGTTGCGCTGACCTCGCGGATCGCCGGCGGGCACCGCCCGGTTGGGGCCGTGTCCGGGCGTGCGGAACGGAGGCGTTCTCCGTGGGTCCCGGGGTCGAGGGCGACACGGCCGTTGGACCGTGACCGACAAAACAACACGCCCTGTTGTCGAACAGTCACGCAATGCCCTGGTGACCTCACTACCGTGGGAACGTGACTGGTGGTCTCAGGGCGCGGAGAGTCCGGTGAAACCGGGGACGGTGCAGGACGGGGGGCTCGTCCTGCCCCAGGTCATCCCGGACGGTTCGGTCGACGAGACGGGAGCGCCCGCCGTCGAACTCACCGTCGTCATGCCCTGCCTGAACGAGGCGGAGACACTCGCCACGTGTATCCGCAAGGCCCGGGGCAGCCTCGCCGAACTCGGGGCGATCGGTGAGGTGCTGATCGCCGACAACGGCTCCACCGACGGATCCCAGGACATCGCCCGGGCCGAGGGCGCCCGCGTCGTCGACGTCCCGGTCCGCGGCTACGGCGCGGCCCTCGGGCACGGCATCCGGGCCGCCCGCGGCAGGTACGTGGTGATGGCCGACGCCGATGACAGTTACGCCCTGGACGACCTCGGCCCGTTCCTCACCGAACTGCGCGGCGGCGCCGACCTCGTCATGGGTAACCGGTTCGTCGGCGGGATCGCCCCCGGGGCCATGCCGGCCCTGCACCGCTACCTCGGCAACCCGGTGCTGTCCTACCTCGGCCGGTTGTTCTTCAAGGTGCCGGTCGGGGACTTCCACTGCGGGATGCGCGGGTTCCGCCGGCAGCCCATACTCGATCTCGGCCTGCGCACCACCGGGATGGAGTTCGCCAGCGAAATGGTCGTCCGGGCATCGCTGAACCGGTTGCGGATGGCCGAAGTGCCGACGACCCTGCGCCCGGACGGCCGCTCCCGCGCCCCGCACCTGCAGACCTGGCGGGACGGCTGGCGGCATCTGCGCTTCCTGCTCGCCTTCAGCCCCCGCTGGCTGCTGTGGTACCCGGCGCTCGGGACGACAACCGTCGGGCTGGTCGCCCTGCTCGCGTTGAGTTTCGGTCCGCTGCGGGTCGGCGGGGTCGGGCTGGGCGTGCACACGATGCTCGCCGCCGCAACCTTGATCATCGTCGGCGTGCAGCTCGGTGCGCTCGGTGTGATGTCCCGGGCCTACGCCGCTTCACTGCACCTGTTGCCACGCAGTACCCGGATCGAACGGGCGGTCGAGCGGATCGGGCTCGGTTGGGGGGCGGTGGTCGGGGTCGCCGTCCTGTTCTCCGGGTTCGGATGTTTCGCCGCAGCCCTGATCGGCTGGCAGAACGCCTCCTTCGGGGCGCTCGACCCGGCCGTGTCCATGCGGCTGCCGATCCTCGGCATGTTGCTCGTCGTCCTCGCGGTGCAGACGATCACCCTGTCGTTCACCCTGAGCTTGACCCGGATCGGTGAACTCTGAGCAGCATCTCACCACCTGGCCGGGGCCGCGCCGGGGGCTCGACCGGTCGCTCCGCTAGGCCCGGTGACTCCGGACCGGGTGACTCCGGACCCGGTGACGCAGGGCCGGCGGATGCGGTCGTCGACGTGATGATCCCCGCCTACGGCGGCGGGGACCTGCTCCGCGCGGCGGTACGCAGCGTCCTCGACCAGGACAGTCCCCGGTGGCGGCTCACCGTCATCGACGACGGTGGCGACGACCCGGACCTGTCCGGGTTCCTGGCCGGTCTTGACGACGACCGGATCCGGTACCGGCGCAACCCGGACAACCTCGGGATCAACCGGAACTTCCAACGGTGCGTCGACGAGGCCCGGGCCGACCTGGTCACCGTCCTCGGCGGCGACGACCGCCTGCTGCCCGACTACGTGCGCACCGTCACCGAGGCCGCCGAACACCACCCCGGGGCCGCGTGGATCCACCCAGCGGTCCGGGTGATCGACGGTGACGGGCGGCCCGCCCTCCCGCTCGCCGACCGGATCAAGGCGGTGCTGCGTCCCCGGGTCCGCGGCGCCCGGGTACTCGGCGGCGAACGGCTCGCCGCCTCCCTGCTGCAAGGCAACTGGATGTACTTCCCCTCCGTGGCCTTCCGCCGCGAGGTCGTGCAGAAGTACGGGTTCCGGCCCGGTTACGACGTCGTCCTCGACCTCGACCTGTATCTGCGGATGCTGTTCGACGGGCATCAGGCCGTACTGCTCGGCCACACCTGCGTCGAGTACCGGCGGCATGCGGCCAGCCTGTCCTCGACGGAGG
>JARRQM010000335.1:0-4535 GCA_037381765.1 Kineosporiaceae bacterium | reverse complement strand
GTCGGCGAGAGCGACCCGGACCAGTCGGCCCCGGGCCCGGGCCCAATGCCGCCGCTCGGTGAGCGGGCGGTCCGCCCCCGGTGACGTGACCTCAAGCACGTACGGGGCCTCGCCCATCACCCCGGAGGCGTCCAGGGCCGCGGACAGCGCCCGCGAAGCGTCCGCCACCGCGTCGACACCGACCCCACCCGCGGAATCCGCGGCGAGGTCCACGACGACCCGCAACAGCCGGCGCCGCCCCACCGGGGTCAACGTGACCTCCTCCAGGACCAACCCCACCTCACGCACGACGGGCACGGCGACCGCGCGCACCCGCTCCACCTGGGTCTCCCGGTGCAACGAGCCAGTCATGGCGCCCTCCCTCCGTATCCGCCGCGAAGCTGTGCCACTCCTGCGGGCACACCGCAGCCACGGCCCCGGCCGTGGCGTTGGCCCAGAGTACCCGCGTCCGGGAACACGGGCCGCTTCCCTCCCCCCTGACCGGACATGCAATGATCCGACCGTGGGGCGGGTACGGAAACGAATCCGGGAACGACCCGGGAGCACCGGTGACGCGACGGCAACCGCGGCCGGCACCCCGTCCCGGCGCACCCTGCTCGCCGGGACGGCCGTCGGTCTGCTCGGCCTCGCCGCCTGCTCCCCCGCGGACACCGGAACCGGCCCCGACGGCGCCGCTGACACCGAAACCCTCACCCGGGCCCGGGACACCGCCGCCGGACTCGCCGCCACCCTCACCGCGCTCGGCACCGCCAACCCCGGTCTCGCGGATCTCCCCGCGCTACTCGCCCAGCGGCACGCCCGGCAGATCGCCGTGCTCACCCCGGAATCCCCGCAGACCACCGCCACGGCCGCGACATCCGCCGGTACCGCCGCCGACGCCGTCGCCGCCGAACGGGCCGCCGCCGTCCAAGCCCTCGGCGACCTCCGGGGTACCACCGAGGACACGACCCGCCTGCTCACCCAGATCGCCGCCGACGACGCGGTGCACGCCGACCTGCTCGCCTCGGCCGCCGGACTCCCCGCCCCCGCCGAGCTCACCGTCCCGGCGGCCCCCGGGGACGCCTCGACACAGGCACCGGGAGCCTCCCCGGCCGCGAACTCCGCCACCAGCACCACCACCGGTTCCGGGAATGACGCCACGGACGGCGAAGTAACCCTCACCCCGACAGCCATCGCCCTCGCCCGCAGCTCCGCAGCAGCGCCCCCGGCGACCCGCGGCGCGATTCACCGGCTCCTCGCCGGCGAACACGCCGCCATCTACGCCTACGGCGTCGCCGTAGCCCGGGTGAACCCCGAGCAGCGGGATACCGCCCGCGCCGGTTGGCAGGCCCACCGGCAACGCCGGGACGCCCTCACCGAACAGGTTCGGCAGCTCGGGCTCACCCCCGCGGCCGCACTCGACGCCTACGACCTGGGAGACCTCGGGGAAGGCAGCACCGCGGCGGTCACCCTGATCACCCGGGTCGAACAGCGGCTCGCCACCGTCGCCCTATCCGCGGCCGGGCTCACCGACGGGGCACTGCGCGACCTCGCCGCCCGCACCGTCGTCGACTGCGCCCGCCGCCAAGCGACATGGACCCGCGCCCCCGCCGACCTGCCCGACCTCCCCGCCGAGAGCTGACCCACCCCGGACCGTCCCGGCCGTCCCGGGCACCGGACGTGCCCCGCCGGACCGTCCCGGGCACCGGACATGCCCCGCCGGCCCGCCCCGGGCACCGACCCGCGGATCAACCGAGTTCCCGCACCACGTCCCAACCCAACCGGAGCACCAGGACACCGACCACGACGAGGAACACCCCCCGGATGAACCCGCTGCCCCGGGCCACCGCCATCCGGGCACCGAGATACGCCCCGACGAGGTTGGCCAGCGCCATCGCCAGACCCAACCGCCACAACGGGGCCCCCTGCGGGATGAAAACCAGGAGGGCGCCGAGGTTCGTCGCGGCGTTGACGATCCGGGCCGTCGCACTCGCCTCGACGAAGGTGTACCCGAGCAGCCCGACGAGGGCGAACACGAGGAAGGCTCCGGTCCCCGGGCCGA
The DNA here is from genome assembly GCA_037381765.1 of Kineosporiaceae bacterium. GTDB lineage: Bacteria > Actinomycetota > Actinomycetes > Actinomycetales > Kineosporiaceae > JARRQM01. Next base: position 2,494 of record JARRQM010000335.1, on the reverse strand, counting down.
AGATGCCGTCGTAGAACCCGATCGCCGCACCGAACAGCACGGCGATCACCCGGTGCCGCTGCCCCTCCCGGGGCCGACGCTGCTGGCCGAGATCACGGCTGACAGCGGTGCGCACGGCCACGAGCACCAGGGCGACCAGAACGAGCGGTCGGAACCGGGCCTCCGGGAGCAGGCTCGCACTCGCCGCCCCCGCCGCGGCGCCGGCCAGGGCGAACCCCGCCATCGGCGCCGCCGTGCGCAGGTCCGGATGAACGAGACGGTGATAGGTCACCGCCGAGGTCGTCGTCCCGGCGATCGACGCGATCTTGTTCGTCGCGAGCACCTGCGCGGGTGCGGCCCCGGGCAATCCGAGGAGCAGGGCGGGCAGCTGGATCAACCCGCCGCCACCGACCACGGCGTCCACCCAGCCCGCAGCGAGCGCGGCGAACAGCAGAACGGCCTCCGCGAACAGGCCGGGATCGTCCACGTCACCGCCCGCTCAACCGCACGGCCGGTACCGCGGGCTCAACCGGCACAGCCTGGACCACCCGGCATACCCGCTCAGCCACGGAGCAGGACCCGCACCCGCTCCGCGGCCCCGGCCACGGGAACGTCCTCGCGCTGCCCGGTCCGCCGGTCCCGAACCTCGATCGTCCCCGCGGCCAGCCCCTTGCCGACGACGACGATCGTCGGCATCCCGAGCAGCTCGGCATCCTTGAACTTCACTCCCGGGGACACTTTCGGCCGGTCGTCGAGCAAGACCCGGACCCCGCTCGCCTCCAGTTCCTCGGCCAGTGCCTCGGCCGCGGTGAACACCGCCACATCCTTCCCGGTGGCGACGAGATGCACATCGGCCGGGGCGACCTCGCGGGGCCAGCACAGGCCCAACTCGTCGTGGCTGGCCTCGACGACCGCAGCGACCGCCCGGCTCACCCCGATCCCGTAGGACCCCATGGTGACGGTGACGAGCTTGCCGTTCTCGTCCAGCACCTGCAGGCCAAGGGCATCGGCGTACTTGCGGCCGAGCTGGAAGATGTGCCCGATCTCGATGCCGCGGGCCGACGCGAGCGCGTTCCCGCAGGACGGGCAGGCGTCCCCGGCCCGCACCTCGGCGGCCTCCACCGGTTCTTCTCCCCGAGCACCCCCGGGCCGATGTACCCCTTGACCAGGCTCGGGTGAGCGGCGAAGTCGGCCTCGACGAACGGCTCGACCTCGGCGGGGGCGACCGCGGCCTCGAGCCGCTTCAGGTCGACCTCGCGGTCACCGGGTAGGCCGACGCACAACGGCTCCCGGGAACCGTCCGGGTGGGTGAGCATCACGACGACGTTCTTCAAGGTGTCCGCGGCCGTCCACGGCCGGTCCCCGTGGGGGAACCGGTCGTTGGCGACCGCGACGAGAGTGTCGATGGTCGGGGTGTCGGGGGTGTCCTCGACATGCGCCTCGGGAATCGCCGACCAGTCCCGGGCCGGCGGCACCGGGGTCGCCACCGCCTCGACGTTCGCCGCGTACCCGCACGAGGTGCAGCGCACGAAGGTGTCCTCACCGACTTCGGTGGGCTGAAGGAATTCCTCGCTGCGGCTCCCGCCCATCGCCCCGGACATCGCCGAGACGATCACGTAGTCCAAGCCGAGGCGGTCGAACGTCTTGATGTAGGCGTCACGGTGCCGGAGGTAGGAGGCCTCCAGACCGGCGTCGTCAACGTCGAAGGAGTAGGAGTCCTTCATCACGAATTCCCGGCCGCGCAGCAGCCCGGCCCGCGGACGCGCCTCATCCCGGTACTTCACCTGGATCTGGTAGATCGACAACGGCAGGTCCTTGTACGAGGAGTACAGGTCCTTCACCAGGAGAGTGAACATCTCCTCATGGGTGGGGCCGAGGAGCATGTCCGTGCCCTTGCGGTCGCGGAGCCGGAACAGGTTGTCCCCGTACTCCGTCCACCGACCGGTCGCCTCGTACGGCTCGCGCGGCAGCAGCGCCGGGAAGTGCACTTCCTGGAATCCGGCGGCATCCATCTCCTCGCGGACGATCCGCTCGACGTTCTGGTACACCTGCCAGCCCAACGGCAACCACGTGTACACCCCCGGGGCGGCCCGCCGGATGTAGCCGGCACGCACCAGCAACTTGTGACTCGGAACCTCGGCATCGGCGGGGTCGTCGCGCAGGGTACGCAGGAACAGGCTCGACATCCGCAGCAACACCAGGGGCCTCCAACCAGGTCAGGACTGCCCAGGCTACCCACCGTCGCCGGGGATGCCCGACCAGGTTTCCCCGCCGGGTCGGAACGAGCACCCGGAAGGCCCCGTTTCCGCGGTGCCCCGCTCCGGCGGAGAACGGCCCGGGTCCCGGTGCAGAACAATCCGAGCGCGACACCTACCGCGCGGGACAACGCATTCTCCGCCCCTCGGGGAGGTTGATGTGGCACGCAGGTTGTTCATCGGCCCGGAGCCGCCCGGGATCGGGGCGCCGGGGAAACGGGCCGCAGCCGGGGGACGGGGCACGGCCGGGACGGGGCACG
>JARRQM010000334.1:0-5377 GCA_037381765.1 Kineosporiaceae bacterium | reverse complement strand
GTGATGTAGGCCTGGGTCCGGTCACCGCGGTCGTAGCGCACCCGGAACCGGTCGCCCGGGGCGGGCAACCGGCCCGCCGGGACGATATGACGGGCCCGGGACGGGAACCCGTCCGTACCGTTCGTCGGCACGATCCAGAGCACGAGGGAGATCCGCGTACCCCCGTCCGCGGCCCGGCCCACCTCGGCGACCTGCCGCACCTCGGCGACGCCGGTCGCCCCGCGGGCGCGCACCCGGGCTTCCCGGGCCTCCGGCGTCTCCCCGTCATCCGGTGCCGCGGAGGGTTCCGGGACGCCTCCCGGCCACGGGATCGCCCCGAACCCGGCGGCCAGCGCGCTCCCGCCGGCCGCGATGAGGATGAGGCCGAGGACGAACGCCACGGGGACGGATCCGGAACCACCGAGGAGGGTGAGGACCAGACCGAAGATGAGGACCCCCGCCCCGGCGCGTCCGATGCCGGTGCGGGAAGGCACGTGGCGGACACTCACACGTGGACCCTAGCCGAGCTGGTGGCGCTGTCGCGGGTTCCGGCGCGGGAAGTCTCCGACCCCGTCCGCAACCCTCGGTGTCCCCGGCCCGAACCGGTCGCCTCAGGGTCGGGGCGTCATCCGGCCGTCCCTGCCCCGGACCGCGTGTCCCCACCGGACCGGTCGTCCTCGGCCCGGCGGGGGCAGGCTTTCAGCGCGGGCCGTCGAACTCCACTTCGACGACCCGCGCTCAGTCCGTTGCGACTTCGGTACGGTCCCCGCCCCAGCGGGTGTGGTAGCTGCCCGGCCGGTCGGTACGGCGGTAGGTGTGCGCTCCGAAGAAGTCGCGCAACCCCTGGGTGAGGGCGGCGGGCAGCCGGTCCGCGCGCAGCCCGTCGTAGTGGGCCAGCGCCGTACCGAACCCGGGGACCGGCAGGCCGTGCGTGACGGCCCCGGCGACGACCCGACGCCAGCCGTCCTGCCCCCGGGCGACGGCGTCGGTGAACCCGGGGGCGAGTAGCAGGCTCGGCAGGGCCGGGTCGGCGTCGTAGGCGTCCCGGACCCGGTCCAGGAACGCGGCCCGGATGATGCACCCACCGCGCCAGATGGTCGCCATGGCGCCGGGGTCGACCTGCCAGGCGTTTTCGGCCGACCCGGCCCGGATCACGTCGAACCCTTGCGCGTACGCGACGATTTTGGCGGCGTAGAGGGCGTCGTGGACGTCGTCGACGAACCGGTCGCGGTCCCCGGCCGCCCACGCCCCGGACGGGCCGGTCAGGACACGGGTTGCGGCCCTCTGCGCGGTGTTCCCGGACAGCGACCGGGCGAACACGGCCTCGGCGATACCGCCGACCGGGACACCGAGGTCGAGGGCGGTCTGTACGGTCCACCGGCCGGTGCCCTTCTGCCCGGCGGCGTCGGCGACGACGTCGACGAACGGCGCGCCGGTCACCGGGTCGGTGTGCGCCAACACCTCGGCGGTGATCTGCACCAGGTAGCTGTCCAGTTCCCCGTCGTTCCAGGCGCGGAACACGTCGGCGATCTCCGCCGGGGCCATCCCGGCACCGGCCCGCAGCAGGTCGTAGGCCTCGCCGATGAGCTGCATGTCGGCGTATTCGAGGCCGTTGTGCACCATCTTGACGAAGTGTCCGGCCCCGTCCGGGCCGACGTGGGTGCAGCACGGCACGCCGTCGACCCGGGCGGCGATCGTCTCCAACAGCGGCCCGAGGACGGTGTAGGCCTCCGCCGAACCCCCCGGCATGATGCTCGGCCCGAGCAGGGCGCCCTCCTCGCCGCCGGAGATCCCCGCGCCGACGAAGTGCAGGCCGCGGTCGCGCAGTGCCGCCTCCCGGCGGCGGGTGTCGAGGAAGTGCGCGTTCCCGCCGTCGACGATGACGTCACCGGGGTCCAGGGCGGCGGCGAGTTCGTCGACCACCGCGTCGGTGGCCGCCCCGGCCTGGACCATGACGATGATCCGGCGGGGCCGTTCCAGGGCGGCGACGAGGCCGGGGATGTCTGCCGCGGGGATGAACGTGCCCTCGTCGCCGTGCTCGGCGAGCAGCGCGTCGGTGCGGGCCCGGGTGCGGTTGTGCACGGCCACCGGGTACCCGTGCCGGGCGAGGTTACGGGCGAGGTTGCGGCCCATCACGGCGAGGCCGGTGACCCCGATCTGCGCGGTCTGCGACGGCGTCGAGGCTCAGCTCCTCGACATCGGCGGCGACATCGGTGCCGGCGGCATCCGGGCCGTCCGGCCTGTCGGGGGAGGGGAGGTGGGGCGGGCCGGCGTGGGACATCACGGCTCCTCGGGCACAGGGCGGTTGTCTACCGGGCCAGCCTGTCAGACATCTCCTGCGCCGGTCAGTCGGTGCCGGTGAGCCGGGAGAGTACTTCGGCGAACCGGCCGTCCACCTCGATGTGCAGGGCGCCGTCCTCGTCGAGTCGGGACAGCGGTTGCAGCTGCCCGCTCCGGTACCAGAACAGGTGCGGGCTGACCGGGCCGACCCCGTCGTCGTAGCCGGTGAGGGCGAGCCGGGCCATCGCCGGGAGCACCGGCATCACCGTCTCGTCGGCCAGGACGTGCACGGCGAGCTGATGCCGGGTGGGGACGCAAACGAGCACCCCGTCCGGGGTGCTGATCTCGCCGAGGGTGCGGCGCAGCACGTCGTTCAGGGTGAGCAGGCGGCTCGCGGTGAACACGGACTCGCCGACCAGCAGGCCGAAGGCTGCTCCGGGGGCGACCTCGATCCGCTCCCACTCCCCGAACGGTTCGGCGAGCAGGTTCACCAAGCCGGATTCCCGCAGCGACTGCACCCCGAACCGGGCGACGTCATGGTCGGACAGCAGGGTCACCGAGTCCTCGGAGTCGAGGGCGAGCACCTCGATGAGGTCGCCGCCGAGTTCCCGGCGGTACCCGTACCAGGACAGGTCCGGCACCATCGAGGTGCCCATCAGCCGGACGAAGACTCGGGAGAGCACGGTCTCGTCGTCCAGGTCGGCCACGGTCGGGGCGTCCAGGGCCCGGAGCACCCGGTCGACGTGCCAGGTGACGATGTCGGGCCAGTTCTTCGCCGGGGCGGTGCGGCAGGCCGCGGCAACATTGGTCAACCCGTATTGGGCGCCGCCGGTGGCCTCCACCCGGTCCGGCTGCAGGGTGACTTCGATGCCGCGCTCGGCGAAGGCTTCCCGGACCAGGGAACGCAGCCGGGCCGCCTGATCGGTGCTGAAGTAGCTGAAGACGGGGTCGGGTTCGCCTGCGGGCTGCGGGTGCTTGCGCCAGCCGAACCGTGCCACTGTCGTCCCCTCCTCCCGGTACTTGCCCGCGGCGTCGGACCAGCCTAGGTCGCCCGGACCTGCCGGGGCACATTCCCGCCTGGTGTGCCCCGGGGCCTCGGTGGGTCCGGCTGGTCCGGGGACACGGGAGGCGGGCCGCGGTCCGGGAGGTCCGTGGCAGGCCTACACCTGCGGGTTCCGGTCGCGGACGGCGGCGAGCACGAGTCCGGTCCTCCCTCCCCGACAGGCGGGACAACGGGGCCTCGGCATTCCTTCCCCGGTCCAGTTGTCCAGCCCGTCGGTGAGCACGTAGACGTGCTTGAACCCGAGGTCGTACATCTTCTGCGCGATCGTTGCGGAGGTCTTTCCGGACTGGTCGTAGACGATGTACGAGGTGTCCTTGGACAGTTTGGCCAGCTCGGCGTCGAAGGAGGCCGCGGAGGCGTCGACGTTCTTCGCGCCCTCGATGTGCCCGGCGGCGTACTCGGCGGCGGTACGGATGTCGATCGCGACGAACGAGCCGTCCGCCCCGTAGTTGGTGAGCATTTCCGCAGCACCCTGCGGGATCAGCGGGATGACCTTGGTTCGCAGCGTCTCCGCGTCGACGGCGTCGACCTTGATCCCGAAGTTCTTCTCGATCCGGGTCTGCAGCTCCTCCTGGGTGAGCATGCCACCGGCGAAGTCGACGAGCTTGCCGTCGCTGTCGTAGAAGGCGGTCACCGGCATGCCACGGGAACCGTAGGAGGACCACAGTTTGGAGGAACTCGGCATTCCGAGGTCCTTGGCCAGGGCGAATCCGGCCCCGGCCAGGTCGAACCGTTCAGCGACCTCGACCCCGTCCCCGGTGTCCTGGGCCTGCACACCGATGAAGTCGACCTGGCCCGTGGTCGCCTTCGCGACCTCGACGAAGCCGGGCAACTCCTTGTTGCAGTACACGCACCAGCTGGCGAAGAAGTTGACGATGACCGGTTTGCCCCGATGGTCGGCCAGCCGCACATGCCCGTCGCCGGTGAGCGCGGGCAGGTCGAAGGCCTCCCGGTCGGCGCTGAACCCGTCGGGGATGTCGCCGTCACCGGCGCCCTTGAACGCGAACCCGATGACCACGGCGAGGATGGCGACGCTCACCGCGGCCACGGCGGCCACGGTCCAGCGCTGCCGGGCCCGCTGACGGTCGGCGATGGCGGTTCCGCGGCCACTCGGCCGGGAGCCCCGTCCGGTGGGGCGGGTGGCCGGGCGGTTCCCGGAACCGGAGGGGCGCTTGCCGGAGGAGGCCGGGCGGTTTCCGGAACCGGAGGGGCGCTTGCCGGAGGAAGCCGGGCGGTTCCCGGAACCGGAAGGGCGCTTGCCGGAGGAGGGCTTGTTCCCCGAGCCGGACGCGGAACGGCTGGACGAACTCACGGAGGTGGTCCCTTCGGTACGTCGGTGGCCGCAGCGGCCTGCGGCGCGGGGGTGGTGGCCGGGGAACCGGCCCGGACGTCAGAACAACCCCACCGCCCAGGTCACCGTCGCGGTGACCGGGGTGAGTGCCCACTCCATCGCCGAGGCGACGAGGTGCAGCTGCCCGAGGGCCATGAAGGTGCCGAGCACCCCGAGGATGGCCGCCGAGGCCAGGGTGATGCCGGTGAGATGCTGTTTGACCAGGTTCATCGCCCCGGAGACCCGGTCCATCGCGAGGGCGGCGGCGAGTAGTGGCACCGCGAGCCCCATGGAATAGGCGAGGAGGAGTACGGCCCCGCGGCCGAGCTGGCCCGAGGTGGCGCTGATCGCGATCACGCTGCTGAGTACGGGGCCGATGCAGGGGGTCCACCCGAATCCGAAGGCGACTCCGGCGATGGGGGCCGCGAACGGGCCGAACTTGCCCGCCGACGGCCGCCACCGGGCCTCCTGGTACAGCCAGGGCAGGTCGAGGACGTGGGAGGCCACGATGAACAGGGCCATCGCGAGCACGATCACCCCGGATACCCGGGTGAGGGTGGTCTGGTTCACGTTGAGGGCCCGGCCCAGGGCCGTGGCGGTGAGCCCGAGCAGGACGAACACGGCGCTGAAGCCGGCGACGAAGCCGCCTGCGGTGACCAGCACCTGGCGCAGGTGTCGGCGCCCGCCGTCCTGCAGGGTGGCGACGTTGAGGCCGGTGATCACCG
>JARRQM010000333.1:0-3237 GCA_037381765.1 Kineosporiaceae bacterium | reverse complement strand
GACGGTTGCTGACCGTTCCCCGGCGGCCCCCCGGTGGGTCCCCGGCGACCCCCTGGAGGGACGGATCCGGCAGAATCCGCGATTCACCTCACGCTAGGACCGTGGATACTGGACAAACGCATCTGAACTGCCGGTACGCTTTGCCCGGTCCTTTCAGGAGGTGAGCCCGTGAGTGACTCGGGTACGACCCCGTTCCCCGGTTCGTCCGGTGACTCCATCTCGTCCACTCCGGTTCAAGGGTCGTTCGATACCAGCATCGCCCATCCGGCCCGGGTCTACGACTACTGGTTGGGGGGTAAGGACAACTTCGCGGCCGACCGGACAGCCGGTGACCAAGTGATCGAGGCCAACCCGAACGTCCTGCCCGGAGTCCGGGCCAATCGGGCATTCCTGCGGCGGGCCGTGCGCTACCTTGCCGCCGAGGCGGGGATCCGTCAGTTCCTCGACCTCGGCACCGGACTGCCGACCGCCCCGAACACCCATGAGGTGGCCCAGTCCATCGCCCCGGACAGCCGGATCGTCTACGTGGACAATGACCCGATCGTGCTCGTGCACGCCAAGGCACTGCTCACCAGCACGCCCGAGGGGGCGACGAGCTACATCCAGGCCGACATCCGGGATCCTGCGACGATCCTTTCCGAGGCCGCCGGGCTACTCGACTTCACCCGTCCCGTCGCCGTCACCGCCCTGATGACCTTGCAATACATCCCGGACTCCGACAACCCCCACGGTGTCATCTCCGAGGTGATGGCGGCCCTGTCGCCGGGCAGCTACCTCACCATCTCCGACCTCACCCGGGACATCGACACCGACCGGGTCAGCGGCGCCACCGACCGGCTCAACGCCAGGATGGGGCCGACCTCGCTGACCTTGCGCCCCCGCGATGCCATCGCCGCCTACTTCGCCGGTTTCGACTTCGTCGACCCCGGGCTGGTGGCCCTGACCGACTGGCGTCCCGAGGAGAAACTCCCCGAGGGGGTCGTCGTCCCCGCCCTTGCCGGGATGGCGCGGAAACCTGGGGTCTGAGCAGGCCGAACGGGCCGAACGGGTCGAATAGGCACCTCGCGGATCGTATCCGCGGACGCCCCGGGAGCCACCCTGATCCGTGGGTGGTTCCCGGGGCGTCGTGCTGGACGGTGCGGGGCGATTCAGCCGGTCGTGGTGCTCTCCGGGGGAGTGCCCGGAGTCGCCGAATCCGGGCCGGTGCCCGGTTCCGGGCCGGTCGTCGTCGGGTTCGTCGGGGTGTCCGGGATGCGCGTGAGCAGGGCCGTGGCCAGTGCGACGAGCTGCTTCTTCGCCTCCGTCCGGCTGAGGTCCGGTTCGTCGGTGACGAGGTGCAGTTCGAAGGCCCGGTTGCCGTCCTGGACGTCGACGGTGAGGTCGATGACGTCGTCGCGGTAGCCGTCGGCGAATCCGTACTGGGCCTTGTCCCCGAGCCCGGACAGCGCCGACCCGGTGTCGGAGCGGGGGCGTGACATGCGCTTGTACCAGGTTGCGGCCTCATCCCCGACCACGTATTCGTAGGTGAGGGTCGGGCCGCCGATCTTGGAACCGCCGAGCCCGGCCGTGGTCCACACACAGCCGAGGGCCGGGGCGGGGACCGGGGACTCCGGGGCGGTCGAGGTCACCGCGCCGAGCCAGCCGGACAGTTCATCCGCGGACAGGTGGCTGCACGGGTCGGTGGAGGTGGCGGCCGCGGTGCCGGTGGCTGCCGGGGTCGCCGTCCCGGACGGTGTCGGCGCCCCTTCCCGGAGCAGGTGGGTGAGGGCGGTGCCGAGGGCGTTCCCGAGGTGGTCACCGAGTTCGGCGGCCTGCCAGTCCTTCGCGGATGTGCCCGCGAAGTGGGCGGTGAGCACGGCGTTGTTCTCGAACAAGGAGGCCTGGGCCGTTGCGGTGCGCCCGGTGGCCCGGACCGTGCTGAAGGCGCCCTCGCCGAGCCCGTCGATGTCGCGGAAGTTCGCCTCGGGAAGCTGCTGGGCCTCGGCGCGCAGGATCGCGTAGGCGTTCTCGGCGTCCTCCCCCAACCGGACGGTCAGGGTGAGCTGGTTCGCCCCGGGGGCTGCGGCGGGCAGCTGGTAGTCGCATCGAGTCCCGCCCTGGGACACGGTGCGCAATCCGGTCGCCGATCCCGCCCAGCCGTCGAGGTCCTCGGGGGTGAGCAGGGCGCACGCATCGGCCGGGGCGGTGTACAGCGGGTCGTTTCCACCGATGAATCCCGGGCGCAGCCCGGGAACGACGGCGAGCACGACGGCCAGAAGGGCGACGACCCCCGCGGTGATCGCTACGGGGAGCAGCCAACGACGGCGCTTCCACACCGGCACGGTGCCCGCCGGTGCAGGGCCGGCCGGCGCCATACCCGGGACTGCGGTACCCGGGACAGCGCTGCCCGGGGCCGCCGTGGCGAGCGTCGGGGGGACCGTCGGCGCTCCGGGGACGCCGGGGACGGACGGCGCGGCCCCCGGCGCTCCGGGGACGTCGGAAGGTTGCCGTGCGAATGAGGGATCGGACCCGGTGCCCGGGGCCGCGGGGTGCGGCGGGCCCGCGGGGTACGCCGACGGCAGGGGAGCCGCTGCCGGCGGGGCCGGCGGGGCCGGGGTCGCTGCCGGCGCCATCGGCGGCGGATCGAAGGTGAGGGCGGACAGCGGCGGTCCGGGAGGTGTCTGCCCGGGCCCGTCCGGGGCTGGCGGCGGAACCTGCCCGGGCTCCGCGGGGTGCTCCGGCCCTGCGGGGTGCTCCGGCGGGGCGAAGGCGATGGTTCCGCCTCCTGCGGCCGGCGGGGCGGGCGGGGCTTCCCCAGCGGGGGGCGGGGGTGCTGGGGTCGGTGTCTGCGGGGAGAACCATTCCAGCCGCTCCGGCGGGACCGGGTCCGGTGAGGGCGCGGCGGGACCGGGCACCTGCGGGGCGGGTGCCGGGGCAGGCGGCGCGGGGGTTGGCGCTTGCGGTGCGGGTGCGGGTTCCTGTGGTGCGGGTACGGGTGCCTGCGGGGCAGGCGGCGCGGGAGTTGGCGCCTGTGGTGCGGGTGCCTGCGGGGCAGGTGCCTGCGGGGCTGGTGCGGGGGCAGGCTGCACGGGCGGCTGGGGCGCGGGTGCCTGCGGGGCAGGCGGTGCGGGCGGCTGGGGCGCGGGTGCGGGAGCTGGCGCTTGTGGTGCAGGTGCGGGTGCCTGCGGGGCAGACGGCGCGGGAGTTGGCGCCTGTGGTGCGGGTGCGGGCGCCTGTGGGGCGGGTGCGGCGGCGGAG
>JARRQM010000332.1:0-5907 GCA_037381765.1 Kineosporiaceae bacterium | reverse complement strand
TCTTCGGCGCGGATCCGGCGATCGGCCTCGGTCGGCCCGCCCTCACCCGCCTCCGCGGTGAGCCCCGTAGAGCTGTTCAGGATGGCGAGCCGGACGAAGGGGGCCGAGGTGAGCAGGGGTGCCTCCACCGCCCCCTGCAGATCCGGAGGGGGACTCGCGGGGAAGACGAGGTACACCGGAGTCGCCCCGGTCGCGGCGACGATCTCGGTGAGGTCGGCGAGGATCTTGCCGGACATCAGGGCCTGCCTGGCGGACAGATCGCGGTCGGGGCCGAGACCGAGCAGCACCTCGTGGTAGTTGCCACTACCGGCGTGCAGCGGGTTCTGTGCGAACACTCCGCTCACCCGGATGGTGCCGGGGACCCGGGGAGCTCCGGCGGGATCCACCACGGGGCGTCCGCCGAGGAGCGCGGTGGTCCCGTCGGCCGGGCGGGTCCGCATCTCCACGGTGTTCCCGTTCGCGGTGAAACCGGCCATCTCCACCATGTGCCGGCAGTCGTCGTCCGGGCCGTGCCCGCCCGCGGGGGAGAAGGTCCGCTCATGTCCGGGCAGGTGGGCGACCTCGAATCGGACGGCGACGGCCCGGTCCCCGGCGACTCGGGCGGCCCGGCTCACCACGGAAGCCGGGCGGGAGGGGGTCGGCGGACGGGGGACCCGCCGGTGCGGCTGCCGGCCCCGTCCGGCGCGTCGCCGGAGATCGTCCCAACCCGACGACAGGGTGAGGACGGTCCGGTTCCAGCCCCGCCACATCCGGTTCGGGGGGCGTGGCGGGGCGGGTTCGCCGAGGGTCTGGAACTCCGCGTCCACCGGGGCGAGCCGGGCCTGCGTCCGGCGGCTCCCGGCGACGGAGCGGATCAGCCAGACCGGTGCGGAGCGGAACCGGGGGATGAGGGTGCGGCGGCGGAAGACCCGGGCGGTGAGCTCGACGCCGGACAACGCGAGGAGCCCGCCGAGCGCACCGGCCGCATAGGTGGCCCAGTCCGCCAACCGGGCCGTGTCGGCGGCGGCGATCATCGCGAGAGCGGAGGTGACGACGACCGAGGCGTAGGCCATCCGCCGGGGGAAGACCCGCAGCTCACCGAGGATCGAGCGGGTGCTCGGGATGTCCAGTCGGGCCAGCAGGATCCCGGGGACGAGGAGGAGCACCGCGACGAGGGCGTCGGACCCCTGGCTGTTGTCGTGACGCAGGTAGTCGCGCATCGACAGGGCCGGGAAGGGCCAGGCGTCGATGTCCGGGGCGGCGATGAAGGAGACGATGACGAGCAGGGCGGTGATCATCCGGGCGACGCTCTCGACGAGTGCGGGCGGTTCGTCGGCGAGGGCGACCGAGAAACCGACCCGGACCGGTTCGGTGAGCTGCGGGCCGAACTGCAGCCCCCGCGGGTACCAGTGCGCATGCGCCCCGTTCTCCCGGGGGTCGATATCCGACACCGCATCCCGGCCGAGCTCGTCGTCGTCGAGGTAGTCGGCGACCCGGGTGAGGAAAGTGGCGAGGTCCTCCGCCGGCAGGGCGGTGAGCCGCGGGGTGAGCCGGCCCTGCTCGTGCAGGCCGCCGAGCCCGGCGAGGGATTCCAGACATCCGGGGTCGCGCAGCATTGCCGCGACCGGATCCTCCGGCGGGGGCGCGGGGGCCGGGGCCTGCCCGCCGTACGCGGCCAGGGCCCGGGCCAGGTAGTCGCGGTAGCGCTGCAGCCCGCGGTTGCGGGACCGACTCAGCAGGGCCAGTCGGGACAGCGCGTCGACGAGTTCGCCTTCCCAGACCGGTGCCGGGCGTTCCTTCCGCGGGCCGGTGCCCAGCCGTTCGGCGGCACCGGCGAGTCGGCGCAGGTCGTCGGCGAGACCGGCAACAGCCGCGGCGTCGACATCGGAGCTGAGCAGGAACCGCCGGACCCGGATCTCTGGCGGGACGGTGAGCGAGACGTGGTAGGCGTTCACCGCCCGGGGAATCTGTGTCTCGTACTCGACCGTGTACTCGCGGTTGAGGGGGAGGAGGCCGCGCAGGTTCCGGCCGAGCCGGGAGGCACCGAGGTCGGTGGGGATCGGCGGGGCGACGTAGTGCAGGTGCACGTGGGAGGGGGAGACCGGGAGGAGAACGACGAGGAGCTGCTCCCCGGCGGCGATGGCGAGCAGTTCGAGGAAGTCGGTCCGCTGCTGCCGGGTCAGGTGACCGAGGTAGTCGCGGGCCCGCTGACGGATGGCCCGGATGTCCTCGGCGGATACATCGCCCGGGTCGGGTCCGCCCGGGGCAGGTTCGTGTGGTTGGGGTTCGTGCGGTCCGGGTCCGGGAGGGGCCGTTCCCGTCCGGTTCTCCTGTGCGGTCAGGGGGTACGCGGTGGCGCCGGGGCGTTCCCCGGACCCGGACCCGGATCCGGGTGGGGGGAACGTGATGCCGTGGGTGACGCACCGGGCCACGGCCCGTTCGAACAGCCAGCGGGAGGGCAATTCCTGCGCCGACCAGTTCCGTCCGCGGCCGGCCGGGTCGGCGTCGAGCTGGCTCGTGAACAGTCGGGTGAGCCCGCTGACCAGGGCGCGCCGGGTGGTATCGGTGGTGAGCCGGGGCACGATCGTCCCGCTGCCGTCCCGGACGTCGACCGAGGCGAGATGGCCCCGGCTCTGCCGGGCCACCGGCACCCAGATGAGGCGCCCGACGCCGGGGTCCTGCTCGGGTTCACCATCGGACCCAGGGGACGGATGGATAGGGCCCGCCGCTGGCGGGAGGTGACCCGGCGGAGGTCGAGGTCGACGGCGACCTCGCGGCGCATGTGGGTGCTGTCGACGAGGGTGAGGTTCTCGGTGACCCGGTGGATGTGGTCCATCCGCAGGCTCAGTTCGAGCAGGGTGAGCCCGGCGGCCTCGTCCGGATGTGCGTAGGTGGAGCGTTCACCGGGGATCGGGACCGTGTCGATCGCGTCGAGCAGGGCGCGTTCGGCCTCGTCGAGGCGGTCGGTGGGCGGTGGGGGCGGCACGGGCCGGAGGAGCCGCACGGCCCACCCCCTCGAGGTGACCACCGCCCCGCCTGTCGGTCGTCCGGTGGCTCACACCGGACGGAGCACATGGTCGTCGCATCGTCGTCTGGTCCTACGCTTCCGGCGGATCATTATGGCGATCCGTCCCGTTCGTCTGGCAAGGGGATAGGCCGACCCGGTGCTGTCCGGGCCGGTGTCCGGGGCGCCCGGCTGCGGGACCGCCCGGTGCCGTGCGAGGCTGTCGGTGCGGGGTCGTAGCGTCGTGCCATGCGGCCTGCCGCCGCCAGCCCCGTCGGGACCGTGTCCCGGCCGCATCGCCCGGAGAAGGACGTGACCGACCGACTGATCGTGCGCGGCGCCCGTGAGCACAACCTCAAGGACGTCTCCCTCGACATCCCCCGTGATGCGCTCATCGTGTTCACCGGGCTGTCCGGGTCCGGGAAGTCATCCCTCGCCTTCGACACGATCTTCGCCGAGGGGCAGCGCCGGTACGTCGAGTCGCTGTCCGCCTACGCCCGCCAGTTCCTCGGCCAGATGGACAAACCCGACGTCGACTTCATCGAGGGACTGTCCCCGGCGGTGTCGATCGACCAGAAGTCGACCAGCCGCAACCCGCGCTCCACCGTCGGCACGATCACCGAGGTGTACGACTACCTGCGGCTGCTGTGGGCGCGGATCGGCGTGCCGCACTGCCCGACCTGCGGTGAACCGATCACCCGGCAGACCCCGCAGCAGATCGTCGACCGGCTGCTGGAACTGCCCGAGGGCACGCGCTTCCAGGTGTTGGCCCCCGTGGTGCGCGGGCGGAAGGGGGAATTCGTCGACCTGTTCCGGGAACTGCAGGGCAAGGGGTTCGCCCGGGCCCGGGTAGACGGCGCGGTCGTCGGTCTCGCCGACCCGCCGCAGCTGGACAAGAAGCGCAAGCACACCATCGAGGTCGTTGTCGACCGGCTGGTCGCCCGGCCCGGCGGGTCCCGGCGGCTCACCGACTCCGTGGAGACGGCTCTGACCCTCGCCGGGGGGCTGCTCCTGGTCGACCTCGTGGACGAGGAGGAGGGGGCCCCGGGCCGGGAGCGGCGCTTCAGCGAGAAGATGGCCTGTCCGAACGACCATCCGCTGGGCACCGACGAGGTCGAACCGCGGTCCTTCTCCTTCAACAGTCCGTTCGGCGCCTGCCCCGAATGCACCGGGATCGGCACGAAACTCGAGGTCGACCCGGAGCTGCTGGTCCCCGACGAGGACCGGACCCTCGCCGAGGGCGCGATCGCCCCGTGGACGCAGGGGTCGAGCGAGTACTTCCAGCGGTTGATCTCCGCCCTCGCCGAGGACCTCGGGTTCTCCCTGGATACCCCGTGGCGGGCCCTGCCGAAGCGGGCGAAGAACGCCCTGCTGCACGGGCAGGACTACGAGGTGCACGTGAAGTTCCGGAACCGCTACGGCCGGGAACGCTCGTACACCACCGGATTCGAGGGGGCTATCCCCTTCGTGCAGCGCCGGCACGCGGAGACCGAATCCGACTGGAGCCGTGAGCGCTACCAGGGGTACATGCGCGAGATCCCCTGCCCGGCCTGCGACGGTACCCGGCTGAAACCGGAGTCCCTGGCCGTCCTCGTCGGCGGTCGCTCGATCGCCTCGGCCTGTGCGCTGCCGATCCACGAGACGGCCGGTTTCCTGTCCGGGCTCGACCTGTCGCCGCGGCAGCGGCAGATCGCCGAACGGGTGCTCAAGGAGATCCAGGCCCGGCTCGGGTTCCTGCTCGATGTGGGCCTGGACTACCTGTCCCTGGACCGGGCCGCGGGCACCCTGTCCGGCGGGGAGGCCCAACGCATCCGGTTGGCCACGCAGATCGGTTCCGGGCTCGTCGGGGTGCTCTACGTGCTCGACGAGCCGAGCATCGGCCTGCACCAGCGGGACAACCACCGGCTCATCGAGACCCTCACCCGGCTGCGCGACCTCGGGAACACCCTGATCGTCGTCGAACATGATGAGGACACCATCCGGGCCGCCGACTGGGCGGTGGACATCGGGCCCGGCGCGGGGGAGCACGGCGGGCAGGTCGTCCATTCCGGTCCGGTGCCGGGGCTGCTCACCCACCGGGACTCGCTCACCGGCGCCTACCTATCCGGCCGCCGGGAGATCCCGGTACCCGCGGAGCGCCGCAGCGCCGACCCGGACCGCACCCTCACCGTCGTCGGCGCCCGTGAGCACAATCTCACCGGGGTGGATGTTGCCTTCCCGGTCGGCTGCCTCGTCGCGGTCACCGGGGTCAGCGGGTCGGGGAAGTCCACCCTGGTCAACGACATCCTTTACACGACGCTGGCGAACAAGTTGAACGGTGCCCGGCAGGTGCCGGGCCGGCACAAGACGGTCACCGGGCTGGAACATCTCGACAAGGTCGTGCACGTCGACCAGAGCCCGATCGGGCGTACCCCGCGGTCCAACCCCGCGACCTACACCGGGGTTTTCGACCACATCCGCCGGCTGTTCGCGGAGACCACCGAGGCGAAGGTGCGCGGTTACCTGCCGGGGCGGTTCTCCTTCAACGTCAAGGGCGGCCGGTGCGAGTCCTGTTCCGGGGACGGCACGATCAAGATCGAGATGAATTTCCTTCCCGACGTCTACGTACCCTGCGAGGTGTGTCACGGCGCCCGGTACAACCGGGAGACCCTGGAGGTGCACTTCAAGGGGAAGACCATCGCCGACGTGCTCAACATGCCGATCGAGGAGGCCGCGGACTTCTTCGCGGCCGTCCCGGCGATCGCCCGGCACATGCGCACCCTCACCGACGTCGGTCTCGGCTACGTCCGGCTCGGGCAGCCCGCCCCCACCCTGTCCGGTGGTGAGGCGCAGCGCGTCAAACTGGCCAGTGAACTGCAGCGACGCTCCACCGGGCGCACCTTCTACGTGCTCGACGAGCCGACGACCGGGCTGCACTTCGAGGA
>JARRQM010000331.1:0-3249 GCA_037381765.1 Kineosporiaceae bacterium | reverse complement strand
GCACCGCCCGCCGAGGGGGGTCAACGGCCCTCGTCGTATGGCGTCCCCCGCCCTACCGCTGACCCCGGTGCCCCGGGCGCACCAGGAGCTGAGTCGTACGTCGACAACCACACGATGATCAGTCCCCGGTGCCCCGGTGCCCCGGTGCCCCGGTGCCCCGGACGCACCAGGGGCCGGGACGCCGGGGTCGCGGGGTGGGGGGCTAGGCGCCGGCGAGGACCTGGGCGAGCACGATCTTGCCGATCATCGCTGTCGGGTAGACGAGGGCATAGCCGAGGGCGACCCGGTTGTCGAACCCGGTCCGCTCATTGGCGAAGGCGAGGATCGCCGGCTGGGTCTGCGCCCCGGCGAGCATCCCGGCGAGTTGGGTCGCCTCCACCCGGTGCAGCCACCATCCGGTGAACACGATCGCGGTGGCGGCGAGACTCGTCGCGACGAGGCCGACCACGGCGATCCGCCAGCCGAGCCCCGAGGTGATCGCGGAGGCGAACGAGCCGCCGCCCCGGGTCCCCGCGTAGGCGAGGAAGGCGAGCATCCCGAAGGTGGACAGCGCCGAGGCTGCGGCCCGGGGCAGCCCGGTGACCAGCGGGCCGATCCGGCCGAGCCGGCCGAAGACGAGTCCGACGAGGAGGGTCCCGGCGGCGGCCCCGACCTCGAATCCGCCGCCGGGCAGCGGCACCCAGATCGTTCCGATGAGCACGCCGAGGGCGAGTCCGGCGGCGAACCCGATCGGGTTGATGTCGGACATGCCGCGTTCGGAGTCGCCGAGGTGGGTGGCGACCTCGCGCATCCGGTCGGTCGGCACGATGACCCGGAGCCGGTCGCCGAGCTGGAGCTGGATGTCGTCGGTAGCGATCATGTCCACGTCGCCGCGCCGTACCCGGCTGACCGCGGCGCCGAACCGTTCGCCGAGGTCGAGGTCGCCGAGGGTGCGTCCGGCCAGGTCCCGGTTGGACAGGGTGATCCGGCGGGAGTCCAGTCGCTGCCCGTTGGTGTTCAGGGTGTGCGAGGAGCGGTGCCCCAGGTCCCGGGCCACCGCTTCGACCTCGGCCTGCGGGCCGACGACGGTGACGAGGTCGCCGGGGGCGAGTATTTCGTCGTCTTCGGCGACCAGGATGGGGCTGGTCTCCCCATGGGCGACCCGGGAGAAAACGATGCCCTCGGAATGGGCGCGGGTCACGTCGCGGACCCGGGGCCGGTCCTCGCGTTCCACCCGGATCGTCAGGTTCGTCAGTTCCGGGGTACCGGTGTCTCCGGCTTTGCGGCGGCGCAGCACGATCGTCGCCGCGATGAGCATCCCGATCACCCCGTAGATGTAGGCGATCGAGTAGCCGACGGTCGTGGCACCGGGATGCCCGGAGCGTTCCGCGGCGGCGGCGAGCGCCGGGGTGTTCGTCAGCGATCCGGCGAATGTGCCCGCGATGGTCGGGGTGGACAGGCCGAACGCCCGGCCGAGGGCGGCCACGACGACGGCGATGACGCTGAGGATCCCCGCGAGGGTGAGCATCGGACCCCAGCCGTGGCGTAGTACGCCGAAGAAGGCCGGGCCGGAGATGATCCCCACGGTGTAGGTGAACAGGATGAGCCCGAGGACGCCGACGGCCTCCGGGATGGCGAGGGTGATGTCCTGTGCGGCGGCGAGTGAGGACACGCCGATGGCGGTGAACAGCACTGCCGCGGGGCCGATCTGGATGTCCGCGACCCGGACCGCGCCGAGCGCCGAGCCGAGGGTGAACAGGAGGAACAGCAGGACCAGGGGTTGTTCGGCGAGGAATGCCAGGGCGGCGTGCACGGTGCACCTCTCCCGTCTTGCCCGGGTGGAGAACCTGGTGGTCGGGCCATCACCACCCTGTCAGGTATCCATCGGGTCCGGTATGTCGTAGCTCTCTCCGCCGGATGGGTGAGGTTCCCGCCCCGGCGTACCGGGCGCCACATCACCTTTCCGAGAACCGGGTTCCTTCGGCTTGCCTCGGGGGTGATGTGGCGCTCGGGCCGGTCGTTGCGGGTACGGGAGGAACGGGTACGGGGGAACGGGTACGGGGGAACGGGTAGGGGAGGAAGAGGAAGGAACGCCCGGGACGTCCCGGAGGTGCCGGTGCGTTTCGTCCCGGGGTTCCTACCGGGTGCGCTGTCCGTTTCGGGGCCGGGACAGGTCCTCGGTGCTTTCCGGCACCCGGACCGGGTGCAGCGCGGTTTCCTGGCCGGGGGCGGTCCAGCCGAGCACCGCGGGAAGCTGGTGGGCCCGGTCCGGGGACAGGTAGGCGTAGTCCAGGGCGTCGGCGAGTAGGCCGCGGAGGTGGCCGAGCCGGGCGAGTAGCGCGTCGACCTCGCCGAGCTTGTGCTCGGCCAGGCCTTGCCAGACCGCCGGAGCGGCGGGCACGGAGTCCGGGTCGGTGTCCAGGGCGTCGAGCAGCCGGGAGGTTTCGTCGAGGGAGAACCCGGCGCTCTTGGTGAGTTCGATGACGGCGAGCCGGTCGAGGGTTTCGCTGCTGAAACGCTGCCAGCCGGAACCGGAGTCGCGGGCCGGGAGTAGGCCGCGGCGCTGGTAGAAGCGGATCGCGGAGACCGATAGGCCGGTGATCTCTGACAGTTCGCCGATGGTCATCGTCGTGCTGTCGTTGCTGTCGGGGGATGTGCGGGTCATGACGGCCTCCTCGCCGGGTCCGAGCCTCACTCCGAAATATGAACGTGAAGTCAGGTTAACATTCATGACACGTGGAAGCGTACCCCTTCCATCGGAAGCGATCCGAAAGGTGCGGTTCCCGAGAGGTCCGGCGCCCCGCGGAGGGCGGAGCGGTTCAGCGACCGGAGGGGAGCCGTGTCTGCGATCCGGTGGCCGGGCGTTCGCCTTCCCGGTCCCCGCCCACCGGGCGTTCGTCGGAGGCCGGGGCCGGGAACCCGGCGCGGGGCCGCGGAGCGAGAGCTCCCGCGGCCCCGGTGACGACGGTGAGCAGGGCGGATCCGAGGAGCCCGAGGTAGGACCACACCCCAGAGTGGGCGGCGACCGACCCGGCGATCGCAAGGGTCCCGGGGAAGGCGAGGTACCCGACGAAGCTGCCCAGGGCGACGCTCGCGAGCAGCGGTCGGGTGGCCAGGCCCCGGCGCCGGGCGGGGGCCGCGGCGAGTGCTCCGGCGGTGGCCCGGGCGAGAACACCGATGAGGGCGGCCGTGGTCTTGGCCCCCCTGTCCCCGAGGGATTGGATCAGCGCGGGTCCGAGGACGAACACGGCGACGACGGCGACGAGTCCG
>JARRQM010000330.1:0-3256 GCA_037381765.1 Kineosporiaceae bacterium | reverse complement strand
CCAGGACGGACACCGACAGACCCCCGGACTGGCAGAACACCCCGAACCGGCCGACCGGGGGAAGCCGTTCGGCGAGTGAGACGTTGAGCCGCACCCCGGGGTCGGCGTTGATCAGCCCCCATGAGGCGGGCCCGACCACGCGCATCCCGTTCGCCCGGGCCAGCCGGACGAGTTCGTGCTGGCGTTCCCGGCCTTCCGGACCGGTCTCGGCGAACCCCCCGGACAGCACGACCAGCCCGCGTACCCCGGCCTCGGCACAGTCGGCGACCACGTCGAGGACGGCGGCGGCGGGGACGGCGATGACGGCGACGTCAATCGGCCCGGGAACGTCGGCGAGCCGGCGGTGGGCGGGCACCCCGAGCACCGTGTCGGCCTCGGGGTGGACGATCTCCAGCCGGCCGGTGAACCCGGCCGTGAGCAGGTCGGTGAGCAGCCGGTGCCCGATCGTGCCGTCCCGGCGGGAGGCCCCGATGACGACGATGCTCTCCGGGTTGAGCAGGGCACGGACGCTACGCGCCTCGGCCCGGTGCTCCCGGGCCTCCATCACCGCGAGCGACTTCTCCGTCGGGTCGATGGCGAAGCTCAGCGAGATGACCCCGTCGTCGTAGGTGTGCCGGACCTCGTAGCCGGCATCCCGGAAGACCCCGATCATCTTGCGGTTCTGCGGGAGTACATCCGCGACGAAGGTGTGCACCCCGTGTTCCCGGGCGGCGGCGGCGAGATGTTCCAGCAGGACCGACCCGAGTCCGCGGCCCTGATGGTGGTCACTGATGTTGAAGGCCACCTCGGCGGTGAGCGGGTCGATCCGGTCGTACCGGCCGACCCCGACGATCTCGGTGCCGATCAGGCAGATGAACGCCACCCGGTCGAGGTGGGCGACGTGGGTGAACCGGTGCAGGTCCCCGGGGGACAGCCGGGGCATCGGGGCGAAGAACCGGAAGTAGATCGACTCCGGGGACTGGCCGAGGTGGAAACGTTGCAGGGCGTCGGCGTCCGCCGGGGCGATCGGGCGCAGGTGCGCGGTCGTGCCGTCACGCAGCACGACGTCGGCCTCCCAATGCGCCGGGTACGGCACGGACCCGGCGCGGGGGTCCGGAGCGGGAGCAGGGCTCACCACACAGAGCCTACGCACCCCGGGACGCGGGGCCGGGGACCTCACGCCCGGGCCCGGTGCCGCACCCAGCAGAATGCCTGCGAACCCGATCCGGAAGGTGGACCCTGGTGACCGTGAACCTCCAGGACGGCAACATCGGTACGACCGGTGCGGCAGTAACGTCGGCAACGAATTCGGCCGCGAGTTCGGCAACGAATTCGGCGGCGAATTCGGCGACGATCAACCGGCGGCTCGCCGCCGAACTCGGGGTGCGCGACCCCCAGGTGGATGCCGCGGTCGCCCTGCTCGACGGCGGTGCGACGGTGCCGTTCGTGGCCCGCTACCGCAAGGAGGCCACCGGCGGCCTCGACGACGCCCAGCTGCGCGACCTCGAACAGCGCCTCGGCTACCTGCGCGACCTGGAGGAGCGCCGCAGCGCCGTCCTGGACTCGATCGCCGCCCAGGGCAAGCTCGACGACGCGCTGCGGGCCCGGATCCTCACCGCCGACTCCAAGGCCCGGCTCGAAGACATCTACCTGCCGTACCGGCCGAAGCGCCGGACCAAGGCGCAGATCGCCCGGGAGGCCGGGCTGGAGCCGCTCGCCGATGCCCTGCTCGCCGACCCGGGGCTGGACCCGACGGGAACCGCGGCCGGGTACGTCGACGCCGACCGGGGGGTCGCGGACGCGTCGGCGGCCCTGGACGGGGCGCGAGCGATCCTGGTGGAGCGTTTCGGCGAACACGCCGACCTGGTCGGGCAATTGCGGGAACGGATGTGGTCCGGGGGGCGGCTGGCCTCGACGGTGCGGGAGGGCAAGGAACAGACGGGGGCGAAGTTCTCCGACTACTTCGACTTCGCCGAGCCCTATCCCCGGTTGCCTTCGCACCGCATCCTCGCCCTGTTCCGCGGCGAGAAGGAAGAGGTGCTCAGCCTCACCTTCGAGGCGGAGGACGCCGGTTCCGACGGCCCGGCCGGCCCGGAGTCACTCACCGGCGCCGAGCAGGCGATCGCCGACACCTTCGGGATCGCCTCCCGCGGACGTCCGGGTGACCGGTGGCTGCGCGACACGGTGCGTTGGGCGTGGCGCACCCGGATCCTCCCGCACCTGTCCGTGGACCTGCGCACCCGGTTGTGGCTGGCCGCCGAGGACGGCGCGGTCGGGGTGTTCGCCGGGAACCTGCGCGACCTGTTGCTCGCCGCCCCCGCGGGTAGCCGGGCCACGATGGGCCTGGACCCGGGGTTCCGCACCGGGGTGAAAGTCGCCGTGGTCGACGCCACCGGCAAGGTCGTCGCCACCGACACGATCTACCCGCACCAGCCGCAGAACAAGCGCCGGGAATCCCTGGCGACCCTGGTCCGGTTGGTCCGCGAGCACCGGGTGGAACTCGTCGCGATCGGGAACGGGACGGCCTCCCGGGAGACCGACCGGCTGGCCGGGGAGCTCGTCGCCGCACTGGACGGGCACAGCCTCACCCCCGTGGTCGTCTCCGAGGCGGGCGCCTCGGTGTATTCCGCCTCGGCCTACGCCTCCGCGGAGCTGCCGGACCTCGACGTCTCGCTGCGCGGGGCGGTGTCGATCGCCCGGCGGTTGCAGGATCCGCTGGCCGAGCTGGTGAAGATCGAGCCGCGCTCGATCGGGGTCGGCCAGTACCAGCACGACCTGTCCGCGACGAAACTGTCCCGGTCGCTGGACGCCGTCGTCGAGGACTGCGTGAACGCCGTCGGCGTGGATGTGAACACCGCCTCGGCGCCGCTGCTGCGCCGGGTGTCCGGGATCAGCGAGGGGCTCGCCGCGGCGATCGTCGCGCACCGGGATGCGGTCGGGCCGTTCCAGCGGCGCAGCGAGCTGCTGTCGGTGCCCCGGCTCGGGCCGAAGGCGTTCGAGCAGTGCGCGGGGTTCCTGCGGATCCGCGACGGGGCGGACCCGATGGATTCCTCCAGCGTGCACCCCGAGGCCTACCCGGTCGTCGCGCGGCTGACCGCGCACACCGGTCTGGGGGTGCGGGAACTCATCGGCAACACGACCGTGCTCCGTGGTCTGCGCCCGCAGGACTTCACCGATGACACCTTCGGGGTGCCGACGGTCAGCGACATCCTGCGTGAGCTGGACAAGCCCGGCCGTGACCCGCGGCCGGCGTTCGTCACGGCCCGGTTCGCCGAGG
>JARRQM010000329.1:3305-4473 GCA_037381765.1 Kineosporiaceae bacterium | reverse complement strand
GCCCTCCCCGGGCCCGCCCGCCAACCCGGACTTGATGAGGTCCATCACCGTCGAGTCGGCGAGGGTCGTCACGTCGCCGACGTTGCGGTTCTCCGCGACGTCACGGAGCAGCCGGCGCATGATCTTGCCGGACCGGGTCTTCGGCAGCTCCGGGACCACCATGATCTGCCGCGGTTTCGCGATCGGGCCGATCTCGTGGGCCACGTGGTTGCGCAGTTCGGCGACGATGTCCGCACCTTCCTCGGCATCCGCCCGGAGGATGACGAAGGCGACGACGGCCTGTCCGGTGGTCGTGTCGCTGGCACCGACGACGGCGGCCTCGGCCACCTTCGGATGCGAGACGAGCGCCGACTCGATCTCCGTCGTGGACAGCCGGTGCCCGGACACGTTCATCACGTCGTCGACCCGGCCGAGCAGCCACACGTCGCCGTCCTCGTCCTTCTTCGCCCCGTCCCCGGCGAAGTAGGTGTTCTCGAACCGCGACCAGTAGGTCTCCCGGTACCGTTCCGGGTCACCCCAGATCCCGCGGAGCATGGACGGCCACGGCTCGGTGAGCACCAGGTACCCGCCACCCCCGTGCGGTACCGACCGGGCTTCGTCGTCGACGACGTCGGCGCCGATTCCCGGTAGCGGGATCTGTGCCGAACCCGGTTTGAGGGTGGTCACCCCGGGCAGCGGGCTGATCATGATCGCCCCGGTCTCGGTCTGCCACCAGGTGTCGACGATCGGCGTCCGGTCCCCGCCGATCACCCGGCGGTACCAGATCCACGCCTCCGGGTTGATCGGTTCCCCGACCGAACCGAGCAGCCGCAGCGAGGACAGGTCGTGGCCGGCGGGGATCTCCTCGCCCCACTTCATGAACGTCCGGATCGCCGTCGGCGCCGTGTACAGGATGGTCACCCCGTACTTCGCGATGAGTTCCCACCAGCGGCCCCGGTGCGGGGAGTCCGGAGTGCCCTCGTACATCACCTGGGTGGCGCCGTTGGCCAGCGGCCCGTAGACGATGTAGCTGTGCCCGGTCACCCAGCCGACGTCGGCGGTGCACCAGAACACGTCGGTCTCCGGGTGCAGGTCGAAGACGTTCCGGTGGGTGTAGGCGGCCTGGGTGAGGTAGCCGCCGCTGGTGTGCAGGAGGCCCTTCGGCTTCCCGGGGGTACCGGAGGTGTAG
>JARRQM010000329.1:0-3259 GCA_037381765.1 Kineosporiaceae bacterium | reverse complement strand
GACGCCCCGTCGACGACGTCGTGCCACCACACGTCCTTGTCGGTCCAGGCGACGTCCTGGCCGGTGCGCCGGACGACGAGGACGTGCTGTACCGACGGCGAGGCGGCCACGGCCTCGTCCACCGCCGGTTTGAGTGCCGCGGGCGCCCCTCGCCGGTACCCACCGTCCGCGGTGATCACGACCTTGGCCTCGGCGTCCTCGATCCGGCTGCGCAGCGCTTCGGCGGAGAACCCGCCGAAGACCACCGAGTGCGGGGCGCCGATCCGGGCACAGGCGAGCATGGCGATCACGGTCTCGGGGATCATCGGCATGTAGATGGCCACCCGGTCGCCGGTCCCGACACCGAGTGAGAGCAGCGCGTTCGCCGCCCTCGACACCTCGCGTTGCAGGTCGGCGTAGCTGAGGGTGCGGGTGTCGCCCGGTTCTCCCTCGAAGTGGATCGCTACCCGGTCGCCGTTGCCCGCCTCGACGTGTCGGTCCACGCAGTTGTAGGCGACGTTGAGGGTGCCGCCGACGAACCACTTGGCGAACGGGGCGTCGCTCCAGTCCAGGGTCTGTGACCACGCGGTGGCCCAGCTCAGGTGCCGGGCCTGGGCGTCCCAGAAGGCGAGACGGTCGGCCTCGGCGGCGTCGTAGAGGTCGGCCTTGGCGACGGCCTGCCCGGCGAAGTCCTCGGCGGGGGGGAAGCGACGGTTCTCATGCAGCAGGTTCTCAAGTGCCTCGTGGGACATCCGTGGCCCTCCTGTGACGACGGTGGCAACCGGAGCGGGTGCTGCACGTGACCCTAGTCACGCCTGTGGTCCGCGCGACACCGGCCGGGGAGGTCCGGAGGCCAACGGGGTGTCACATGCGACGGGCGGCGCCCGTCCGGCCCCGGCGTGGTCGTCCCCTTCCCGACGCCCGGCCGGGGAGGTCGGCCCACTGAAGGGGGCGTTCTTCACCGGACCTCCACGTCCGGCCCGGGACGTGCCGCCGCGGTCCGGCTAGCGTCATTGACCGTGACCGCCGCCATCGCCCCGCTGCCCGCAGACCGGTCGGCCGCAGCCCGGCCGGCCGCAGCCCGGCCGCTGGCTGACCCACCGTCCGCAGCCCGGCCGCTCGACGTCCGGCCGGTGACCGGCCTGTCGCGGACCGACCCGCCACGGGCCGTCCTGTCGCGGACCGACCCGCCACGGGCCGTCCGGCCCCGGGGCACCGCCCCGACCGGCGCGGGACGTCCGGTGCGGCTACTCGTCGTCGAGGACGACCGGGTGATCGCCGGGGCCGTGGTGCAGCGGCTGTCCAGCACCGGCTACCAGGTGGACGCCGTGCACGACGGCACCGCGGCGATCGAGGCCGCCGCCGCCCACCGGTACGGCGCCGTCATCCTCGACCGGATGCTCCCCGGTACGGACGGCCTGGAGGTGTGCCGGCGGATCCAGGAACGCGACCCCGTTCCCGTGCTCATGCTCACCGCCCTGGACTCCGAGGCCGACCGGATCACCGGGCTCGGCGCCGGCGCCGACGACTACCTCACCAAACCGTTCAGCCCCCGCGAACTCGTCGCCCGGGTGGCGGCCCTGCTCCGTCGGGTGGACCGGGCCACGGCACTCGCCGAGGCGGCCCTCGCGGATGAGGCCGAGATCGTCGCGGGGGCCCTGCGGATCGATCCGGCGCGGCGCCGGGTCAGTGTGGACGGGGCGGACGTGCACCTGACCCGGACCGAGTTCGACCTGCTGCACGCCTTGGCCCGCCGGGTGGGCCGGGCCGTCGGTCGCGCGCAACTGCTCACCGAGGTGTGGGACTGGGCCGATGCCACCACCGCGCGGGCCTCCCTGGGTACGGCGGCCCGTGCGGTGGACAGCCACGTCAAGGCGTTGCGCCGGAAGGTCGGGGGGCACCGGATCCGCACCGTGCACGGTGTCGGCTACGCGCTGGAGGCCCTGCCGTGACCGCCGTCGGGCCGGTACCCGGTCCGGTCGGCTCCGGCGGGGCCGGCACGGGTACCGGGGTCGGCGGGGTCCACCTGTGTGCCGGCGGCGGGGTCGGGCCCGGCGATGGGGTCGGGGCCGGCGGCGGGGTCGGGTCCCGCGGAGGACGGGCCGCCGCAGGGGTCCGCCGCTGGTGGCTGCGGGTGCGCGAGGACCTTCGCCCGCTCGACCCGGTGCGTTCGATCAAGGTCAAGCTCGGGTTGCTGGTCGTCGCCAGCGTCGCCTCCGGGGCCCTGATGACCTGGTACGGGCTGCTCATTCTCGGCCTGTGGCCGCGGTACACCCTGCCCGTCGTGGTCCTCGTCGCGTTACTGGTCACCCAGCTGCTCGCGCACGGGATGACGTCCCCGTTGCGGCAGATGACCGCGGCCGCCCGGTCGATGGCGGCCGGCCGCCCGCCGACCCCGGTCCGGGCCACGAGCCGGGACGAGGTCGGCGACCTGGCCCGGGCCTTCACCGCGATGGCGGCCGATCTGGCCACCGCCGACGCCCAACGTCGGGAACTCATGGCGAATGTGAGCCACGAGCTGCGCACCCCGGTCACCGCGGTGCGGGCCCAGCTGGAGAATCTCGTCGACGGGGTGCGCGAGGCCGATGGGCAGGCCCTGGGGGAACTCCTCGACCAGGTGGAGCGGCTCGGCGAACTCGTCGAGGACCTGCTCGACCTGGCCCGGGCCGAGGCGGGGGTGTCCCCGCTGGCTCCGCGACCGGTCCCGGTCCGCAGCCTCGTCGAAAACGTCGCCGCCGAGGTCGGTGTCGTCCACCCCGGCCACCGGCTCACCGTGGACGTCCCCGCGGATCTCATCGCGCACGCCGACCCGGCCCGGCTGCGGCAGGTCCTGGTCAACCTGGTGGAGAACGCAGCCCGGCACGGCGGTAGCGGGGGACGAATCGACGTGCTCGCCCGGGCCGCGGCACCGGGCCTGCTCATCGAGGTCACCGATGACGGCCCCGGTATCCCCCGGGAACAGTGGAACGCCGTCTTCGAACGGTTCCGCCGGGGCGGGAACGAGGACGGCGGGACCGGGCTCGGCCTCGCCATCGCCCGCTGGGCGGTGGGGTTGCACGGCGGGGAGATCTCCGTCGTCCCCGCACCCCGGGGCTGCCGGATCCGGGCCACCCTTCCCGCCGCCCGGCCCGGTTGAGACCGACCGTTCCGGGCTCGTCCCGCCGAGGTCCGTCCTCGTTCCGCCCCGCCCCTCCGACAACGTCACGAACCGAGGAGTCCCCCGTGCCCGGTACGCCCGATAACCCCGACACCCCCGATAGTCCCGACACCTCCGCTAGTC
>JARRQM010000328.1:0-3267 GCA_037381765.1 Kineosporiaceae bacterium | reverse complement strand
GCCGAACCCAGCGGACCCCCGACCCCGGACCGGACGGACCGCAGGTGGGAGGACGTCAGGGCCATCCCGATCCGGAGTCCGGACCAGGAAGAACAGTTCGCCGTACGCCGCCCGGTGGTTCGGCCCTACCCGACCGCACCCTCCGGTTCGGTCGCCGCACCCGCCGTCCCGCCGACGTCGACGCGATAGATCGCCCCCCGAGGCAGGTCCATGATGCGTTCCTGCATCAGCGCGGGGTCCCCGGTCCCTTGGTCGGCCAGCTGCACGTAGTACGCCACCAGGACGGGCACCGGATCGTCCGGCCCGAGAACCCGGAAACGCACCCGGCGGGCGCGGTAGCCGTCCAGGGCGAGGATCGTCTCGAACTGGGTGGCCGCCTCCGCGCCGTTGACCCCGATGATCGTGCCCGGCGGCACCCGGGTGGCGAAGGTGACGACGCTGGCGACCGTCGCGTCGCGCCGGAGTTGGCGCTGGATCCCGGTGTACAGGTTCGGTGCGGCCATCGTGTAGCCGGCGATCGCCACCGCGAGTATCCCGGCCGCGACCCGCCCGGTCCCGGCCGGATGCTGCGGGCGTACCGCGCGCACGGTGATCAGCACCCCGGCGGCACCGATCAACCAGATCGGGGCGACCGCGTAGTACCCGCCGGCCTTCCACACCAGCAGGTTCACCCCGTAGAGCAACCCGCCGAGGCCCACCACCGCGGGGAGCCCGCGGGGCGGCAGCACCCGGGGCAGGTCGGCGCCGAGCAGGAACGCGCCGATGAGCAGGACGGCGAGGGTCGGCCACAGGGCGCTCCACTCGATGCGCGCCTGGGCCAGCAGGTCACCGGGCCCCGTACTCAGCTGAGAGGTGTAGCTGCCGTGCCGGGAGAACACGACGGCGGTGACGAGGATGCCGGTGCCGGTCCCCAGGGCGGCCACGGCCGGCCGACGCTGGCCGCGACGCCACAGCAGGACGCCCCAGACGACGAGCAGCCAGGCGAACGGGGCCTTGAACCCGGCCGCCACCGCCCAGGTGACGATCCGCACCGGCAGGTGCCGGGCGCTGAGGCCGAGCGCGACGAGGGCGAGCCCGGGCAGCTCGTGCAGGGACGCCCAGGAGATGTTGTCCCACAGCCAGTCAAACCCTGGATTAGCAACAACCCTGAATGAGCCAGTGTCCTAGATGTCGGGCTGTGCGTCTTCGCAGGTGAGAGGCGATGGCGTGGGTGCTGGGCTAGTCGGTGGGGGTGAGGTAGGCGTGGACGAAGAAGGTCCGGACGGTGGCGGCGTGCAGGTGGCCGCCGATGGTTTGGTCGCCTTCGCGGCAGAGGACCACGTGGACGTGGGGATTGCCGTCAACAACCTCGCCGGTGCCGGTCAGTTCGAGGGGTTCGGTGTAGGTGGTGAGGTTGTCGGTGAGGGCGTCGTGGCGGGGCATGGTGCTGATGGTGGCCTCGTCGACGGCGCCGATGAGGGTGATGGAGGCATCGGTGATGCCTGTCTCGGCGACCGCCTTGGTGATCGTGTCGATGACTTCGGCTCCGGGGCTGACGGTGACGCGGGGCATGACCTACCTCTCGGAACGGGCTCGGCGGGGTTCGTGACAGGGGTTCTCAGCTGACCAGGGCCTTGCGGGAAAGCGCCCGCCCGTAGGCGGTGCACCAGCGGGCTCCGGCGTCGTGGTCGTTGTGCAGTTCCGTGCCGAGCAGATCGACGGATGCTGCTGTGACGTGATGGCCGGGACGCAGATCGGCAGCGTGCTGACGGGCGCTGTTCCACGGGGTGCGTAGGACGCGGACTACGACGGCGGTGAGGTAGCGGTGGCGCACGGGGAGGTCGGTCGCCAGGGCCTTCACGGCCGAATCGGCGGTGTCGCTGCCGGGTAGCTTGGCGGCGATCCCGGCAGCGTTGACCCGAAGAACGGGATCGGACGCGTCGTGGAGCCAGGTCACCAGGGGGTTGGGGCGCAGACCGTCGGCGGCGATGAGGGCGGCGATGGTCAGGTCGAGAGCGTGGGAGGTCTGCTCGGTCGCGACGCGTCGGGGGTCGCCGGACAGGATGTCGGAGGCGATCGCGTCGGCGGTGGCGAGTTCGTCTCGGTGGAACAGGCCCGAGGTCAGGCTGGCTGTGGCCAGCCCTCCGGTGGCGAGGAAGGCGCGTCTCGACATGGACACGGGCGAGAGCACCCCCTGACCTCCGGGTTCCAGCCCCCCGTATACGGAACTCGACGCAACCACACGCAACGCGACCTCCCTGTCCCCACTGCCCGCTGACCGTGGCGGGCCTGACCAGAAGGGGACCGGCCGCTGCTGGAGGTCATCCGCACCGCGCGGGAACTCGGCTACGAACGCGTCCTGATCCACCCCAACGGGCAGATCCGGATCTGCTCCCTGCTGATCGGCACCCCGCAGGCCGTGGCCACCTTCGACGACGCCGGCATCACCTGGGACGACAGGGCAGACAACGAGATCACCCACGGGGGCTTCGACCTCGACCGCCCAACCCCGTGCACCAACAGAGTCTCGACTCCGGGCACGTCTCCGTGTGCGTGTCCTTCAAGCCCGGCCAGTCCGAGCACGTCTGGGCAGACGAACTCGCCTGGCAACCCGGCCAACCCGCCGCAGCGACCTGCCCCAAGAACACCCTGTTGCCGACCGGCCAAGGCTGACCGGGACTAGCGTGGCGTGGAGAGACCGGTCCACCGACCAGGCCCCCCGCGCCCACGCCAGTGCCGCGCGACCCGCGCGAGCCGACATCCGACACCGAGACCCGAGA
This sequence comes from Kineosporiaceae bacterium, assembly GCA_037381765.1. Classification (GTDB taxonomy): domain Bacteria; phylum Actinomycetota; class Actinomycetes; order Actinomycetales; family Kineosporiaceae; genus JARRQM01. Next base: position 508 of record JARRQM010000328.1, on the reverse strand, counting down.
TCGGACGCCATGACCACCGACACCACCGGCGATGTCAGCCCCCTGGTGATCGCCCCGAGTTCCCGCCACACGATCGTCCCGGCCGTCCACCTGCTGCTGACCGACCCGCAACGGGGGATCCTGCTACTGCGCCGAGCCAACACCGGCTTCTTCGACGGGCACTACAGCGTCCCCGCCGGTCACGTCGAACCCGGCGAACCCGCCCGCCAGGCCCTCGCCCGCGAGGTCGACGAGGAGATCGGCCTGCACCTCGACCCCAGCGACCTGGACTGCTGCCTGACCATGCACCGCCGCTCCGATGGCCACGAGCGCGTGGACTTCTTCTTCACCGCCCAGCGGTGGGACGGGCAACCCGCCAACCGGGAGCCGCACAAGTGCGACGACCTCGCCTGGCACCCCACCGACGACCTGCCGCCGAACATGGTCCCCTACGTCCGCGCCGCCATCGAACAGTTCGTCCAGGGCCGGTCCTACACGGAGTTCGGATGGGACCCCACGGTGATCCCGT
>JARRQM010000327.1:0-3273 GCA_037381765.1 Kineosporiaceae bacterium | reverse complement strand
CCGTAGTGCGGGCGTTCGGCGAGCAGGGCGAGCAGGGCGGCGCGGACCCGTCCGCGCCGGGCCCGGCCCCGCCCGCGGTTGCGGCAGCCGCACCGGCACCCTCCGGCCACCACACCCCGGGGATCCGGGAGATGTCCGTCACCCGACGCCGTCATGTCCGGACCTCCCACCACGCAGCCTTCCGTGATATATCGTTATCTCGTTATCGATAGAAAGACGATACTTCCGGTTCCGGTGACCCGCTTCCCGGTCACTACCGGTTTCCCCGGTCACCACCGGGACATCCCGACGGAAGGGGCGGCGGTGCGGGCAACCGACGGCGAGGAACCAGCGGCCCCCCTGCGGGTCACCGTGGCCAGCGGCAAAGGCGGCACCGGGAAAACCCTGATCGCGACGAACCTGGCCCGGGTCCTCGCCGATTCCGGCGCCCCGTCGACGTACGTCGACGGCGATATCGAAGCACCGAACGGCCATCTCTTCCTCACCCCCGATCCGCTCAGCACCTCGCCGGTCACCGTGCCCGTCGCTCAGGTCGACCCCGAGCGGTGCACGGCATGCGGCGCCTGCACCCGGGCCTGCCGGTTCTCCGCCATCCTCACCCTGCCCGCGACGGCACTCGTCCTCGACGACCTCTGCCACGGGTGCGGCGGCTGCCTGCTCGCCTGCCCCGAATCGGCCATCACCGAACGGGAGCACCCCGTCGGCGTCCTCGAACACGGTCCGAGCGGTGCCCTCACCGTACGGCAGGGACGGCTCGACGTCGGGCGCAGTGCCGAACATGAACTGCTCCGCACGGTGCTGCGCAGCTCACGGGAACGCGACGGGCACGCCCGTTGGGTGATCGTCGACGCACCGCCCGGAGTCGGCTGCACCGCCGCAGAGGCGATCCGGGACGCCGACGTCGCGGTCCTGGTCACCGAGCCCACCCCGGCGGGGCTACATGACCTGTCCCTCGCGGTACAACTGTCCCGGGAGGCGGGAGTGCCCTGCGCGGTCGTCCTCAACCGGGCCGGTCGAGGCGACGAGGCGGTCCGGGACTTCTGCGCCACCCACGACCTGCCCTTGCTGCTCACCCTGCCCGAGGACCGGACGATCGCCCGGGACTGCGCCCGCGGGAAACTCATCACCGACACCGACCCGCAGCTACGGGACCGGTTCCGCCGGTTCGCCGAGGAGCTGCGGGCCCTCGCCGAACGGAGCAGGACCGGCGAGACCACCCCCTCCGGTACCGACACCCCCACCGTGTCCGGTACCGGAGCCCCCGTCGTGTCCGGCAACCGTGTGCCCGCCCCCTCCGGGGAACCGCCCGCGGCGCCGTCCACGAGGGCCCGCACCGACCCGGCCCCGGTCGAACTCGTCGTGCTCAGCGGCAAGGGCGGCACCGGGAAGACGAGCGTCACCGCCGCCCTCGCCGGACTCGCCGCGGAGGAGACCCGGGCCGTTCTCGTCGACGGGGACGTTGACGCGGCCAACGTCGCGCTGCTCACCGCGGCGCAGCCACGCGGCACGTGGCCGTTCCTCGGCGGGGAACACGCCGTCGTCGACCCGAGCGCCTGCACCGGTTGCGAGCTGTGCGTGCGGCACTGCCGGTTCGACGCACTCGCCCTGGGCGAGGCCGATGCCGACGACGCTCTCGGCGAGTGGGTGGTCGTCGTGGACGAGGCGGCCTGCGAGGGCTGCGGCGTGTGCGTGGACCTCTGCCCCGACTCCGCGCTCACACTCGCCCCGACGACCGGCGGCAGCTGGTCACTCGCCGACATCGCGACCGGCCCGCTGGTCCATGCCCGGCTGGCCCCGGGACAGCAGAACACCGGCAAACTCACCAGCCTGGTCAGTGCCGAGGGCAGGGCCGCTGCCCGGGATACCGGGCGGGACGTCGTCCTCACCGACGGCCCCCCCGGTATCGGCTGCCCCGCCGGGGCGGCGCTGGCCGGACGGACCCACGTCCTCCTGGTCACCGAACCCACCGGGAGCGGCCTGCACGATCTGCGCCGCATCGCCGACCTGTGTGCCGGGGCCGATGTACCCACCGCGGTCTGCCTGAACAAGGCCGACCTCGACCCCGACCTTGCCGCCGACGTGCTCCGGGAGGCCACGGACCGCGGGCTGCCCGTCCTCGGACAGGTGCGCTACGACCCGGCGATCCCGGACGCGCACCGGGCCGGCCGGACCGTCATCGACCACGCCCCGGGCAGCGGAGCCGCGGAAGACCTGCGCGGCCTCTGGGCCGCGATGACCGCCTGGCTTCCGCCCCTGCCCGGCCCCGGCTCCGGAGCCACCGGCACCGCCGCCGCGCCTGCGGCTGGCAGCATCTCTGAGCGCACGACCGGCATCACCACCACGCAGATGACGGACGAGAGGATGACTTCGATGAGGATCGCCGTTCCGGTGACCGCAGGCACGCTGTCCGCCCACTTCGGGCACTGCACGCACTTCGCGGTGTTCGAGGTCGACGCCGACTCCGGGCACGTCGGCGCGCGCGAGGACCTGGAAGCGCCCCCGCATGAGCCCGGGCTGTTCCCGCGCTGGCTCGGCGAACGGTCGGTGCACACCGTGCTCGCCGGCGGGATGGGCGGCCGGGCCCGGGACCTGTTCGCGCAGAACGGGATCACCGTGGTCACCGGAGTCGAGGAAGCCGACCCCGCGGTCGCCGTCACCGCCTACGTCGCGGACACCCTGACCACGACGGACAACTTCTGCGAGAAGTAGCCGGCCCCGGACCGACGCGAGGATGTGAGCAGATGACCGCACCACCGGAGCGGGTCCGGACCGGACCCGTCGCCCTGTCCGCCACCGGCCCCGACCCCGGTGCCGCACTCGACCCGGCATTCGGCCGGTGCCGGTACTTCCTCCTGTTCGACGGGAACGGCGACATCGTCGAGGTCGTCGAGAACTCGGCGACCTCGGCGGACAGCGGCGCCGCGGCACAGGCCGTGCAACTGCTCGTCGACCGCGGGGTGGATACCGTGCTCACCGGCCGGTGCGGGGCGACGGCGACCCTGGCCCTTGACGCCGCCGGGATCACCACCGTGACCGGACTGTCCGGCCCCGCGGACGACGTGGTCCGCGCCCACCTCGGGCGCTGACCCCGGCCCGCCTTCCAGTCCTTCCCCGTTCCTGCCCCGTTCGTCCCGTTCCTGCCTTCGTCGCCGCGTTCCGCCGGTCCACCGCGCGCCGTCCCGCCCTACCCCGTTCTGGTTCGACCTGCCGGAACGGGACCCCGCCGACCGGAGCCTTCGGCCGGAGCGGGGCCCCGTTCCGGGTCCGGGCCCG
>JARRQM010000326.1:0-3619 GCA_037381765.1 Kineosporiaceae bacterium | reverse complement strand
GGGCTGTCCCGGCGGATACTGCGCACGTAGTCGACGATCGGTGCGGTGATCTCCCGGTAGGGGGAGTCCAGGGCGCGTAGCGGCACCGGGATGTCCTTGGCCTCCCACTCCCGCTGCAACCGGGCCGTCTCGTCGGCGTCGACGACGACGGTGACCGCTTCGAGTACCGACGGCCGCGACGCCCGGGCGTAGGCGAGTGCGCGCAGGGTCGGTTTGTGTACCCGGGAGACCAGGACGATCGCGTGCACCCGGGAGGGCAGTACCCGGGCGGAGTCGTCGGCGAGGTCCAGTTCGGCACCCACCGTCTCGTAGTGCCGCCGGATCGCCAGCATCAGCAGGAAGAGCAAGGCCATCCCGAGCAGCGCCAGCCAGGCGCCGCGCTGGAACTTCGTGATGAGCACGACGACCAGGACGGAACCGGTGATGGACAGCCCGATCCCGTTGATCACCCGGGACCGCTGCATCCGCCGACGGACCGCCGGATCGGTCTCGGTGACCAGCAGCCGGGTCCAGTGCCGCACCATGCCGGTCTGGCTCGTCGTGAAGGCGATGAACACCCCGACCACGTACAGCTGGATGAGCTGGGTCACCTCGGCGTCGAAAGCGAGGATCAGCGCCGCCGCACTGCCGGCCAGGATGATGATCCCGTTGCTGAAAGCCAGCCGGTCCCCGCGGGTGTGTAACTGCCGGGGCATCAGGTCGTCCCGGGCGAGGATCGAGGCGAGCACCGGGAACCCGTTGAACGCGGTGTTCGCCGCGAGCACCAGGATCACCCCGGTGGCCGCGGCGACGAGGTAGAACGCCGCCGGGAACCCCGCGAACAGGGCCTTGGCGATCTGGGCGATCACCGGATCCTGCACGTAGCCGCCACCGACCGGGTGACCGTCGCGGAGCAGTTGTTCGGTCGGGTACTCCGCGTAGCGCACCTGCATCCGGTTCGCCAGCAGGAGCATGCCGAGCAGCATGGTCACCGCGATCCCGCCGAGCATGGCCAGCGTGGTCGCCGCGTTCCTGCTCTTGGGCACCTGGAAGGCCGGCACGCCGTTGCTGATCGCTTCCACCCCGGTCAGCGCGGTGCAGCCGGAGGAGAAAGCCCGCAGGAGCAGGAAGGCCCCGGCGACGCCGGCCAACCCGCCGCTGAGACCGGGTTCGGCGGCGATGCTCAGCTCGGCGCTCTCGGCCAGCGGCAGGGTCCCGGTGGCCAGCCGGACCAGACCGAACAGGGTCATCCCGAGGATCGCGACCATGAACGCGTAGGTGGGGACCGCGAAGGCGGTCCCGGATTCCCGTACCCCGCGCAGGTTCATCGTCATCAACACCACGACGACACTGACCGCGAGCAGGGCCTCATGCCCGCGGAGCAACGGGATCGCCGAGGAAGCGTACTGCGCCCCGGAGGACACCGACACGGCCACGGTGAGCACGTAGTCGACCATCAGGGCACTGGCCACGGTGAGGCCCGCACGGGCCCCCAGGTTCGTCGTGGCGACCTCGTAGTCGCCTCCGCCGGAGGGGTAGGCGTGCACGTTCTGGCGGTAGGAGGCGACGACGATGAGCATGACGAAAGCGACGGTGAGCCCCACCCAGGGAGACAGGGAGACCGCCGCCACCCCCGCCAGGGCCATGGTGAGCAGGATCTCGTCGGGGGCGTAGGCGACCGAGGACAGAGCATCAGAGGCGAAAACAGGTAGAGCGATCCGTTTCGGCAGCAAGGTCTCCGAAAGACGCTCGCTGTGGACGGGACGCCCGAGCAGGAGCCGTTTCAGGGCGTCAGTGAACGCTGGCACGGTGGGAATCGTAGGGGTAGGCCCGGGACGTGTAGCGTCGCCTTGTCAGTCGAGAGCTCCGAGGTGACGGAGAGGTCCGGGACGGGCAGTGCACTTCGTGATCATGGGCTGCGGGCGAACGGGGTCCACGCTGGCGCAGATGGTCGAGGACCGCGGGCACAGCGTCGCGGTGATCGACCAGAGCCCGGACGCCTTCCGGCGGCTCGGCAGCCAGTTCGAAGGTCAGCGGGTGACCGGGGTCGGGTACCACCGGGAAACCCTCGTCGAAGCCGGAATCGCCGACGCCTACGCGTTCGCCGCGGTGAGTAACGGGGACAACTCGAATATTCTGGCCGCCCGGGTGGCCCGGGAGACCTTCGGGGTATCCAACGTGGTCGCCCGGATCTACGACCCCGGCCGCGCCGAGGTCTACCAGCGGCTCGGTATCCCCACGGTGGCCACCGTGCGGTGGACGGCCGACCAGATGTGCCGGCGGCTGCTGCCGGTCGGGGCCAGCCCGGAGTACCGGGACCCGTCGGGCACCGTCGTCGTCGCCGAGGTGTGGGTCCACCTCGGTTGGATCGGCCGCCGGATCACCGCCCTGGAGAGCGCGTCCGGGGGACGGGTGGCCTTCCTCACCCGGCTCGGCGAGGGGATCGTCCCCGACGCGGACACCGTCTACCAGGAAGGCGACCTCGTGCACATGGTGCTCCGGGCGGATGACGCACCACGGGCCGAAGCCGTCCTCGCCGCCGCCCCGACGGGAGGGCCACGCTGATGCGGGTGGTCATCGTCGGGGCCGGCAGCGTCGGCCGCTCCATCGCCGGTGAGCTGCTCGGCAACGGCCACCAGGTGCTGCTCATCGACCGGGATGCGCTCGCCATCCAGGTCGCCTCGGTTCCGCAGGCGCAGTGGCTGCTCGCCGACGCCTGCGAGATCGCCTCCCTCGCCGAAGCCGGCCTCGGCGACTGCGACGTCGTCGTCGCCGCGAGCGGGGACGACAAGGTCAACCTGGTCGTCTCCCTACTGGCAAAAACCGAGTACGGGGTCCCCCGCACGGTCGCCCGGGTGAACAACCCGGCGAACGAGTGGATGTTCGACGAGGCCTGGGGGGTCGACGTGGCCGTCTCCACCCCCCGGCTGATGACCGCCCTCGTCGAGGAGGCCGTCTCGGTCGGTGAACTCGTGCGGATCTTCACCTTCCAGCAGGGTCACGCGAACATGGTCGAGCTCACCCTGCCGGACGACTCCCCGCTGGCCGGAACCCCGATCGGGGACATCGCCTGGCCCGCGGACACGGTCCTGGTCGGGATCATCCGCTCGGAACGGCCCATCCCGCCGAGCCGGTCCGCGGGATCCTGACCTGCGACGGGGACGTGGTCGGCCTGCACCATCCGCCAGGTCGCCCAGAGCACCGCGGCGTACAGCGGCACCCCGAGCGGGATGTTCACCAGGCCGAGCGCGGTCACCGCCCCGGCCAGCCACAACGGCAGCTGGACGGCCAGGCGCAGGGCGAACATCCCGGTCCACAGCCAGGTGATCCGGGTGTACAGGCGCACCTTCTGCGGGGCCCGCAGCCAGGTCCCGGTCTCCCCACGGAGCAACGCGATGAAGAACCCGAGCAGCGGCCGGCGGATCAGCGCCGAAATCGCGAGCGGCACGGCGAAGGCGGCGTTCTTCACCATCCCGGGCACGAACATGTTCTCCGCCCGCCCGGTCCGCACCGCGAGGTAGCCACCGAGCGCGAGCACCGGGAGCCCGGACAGGACCTGGGTGAGCGGCTCCCGGGTCAGCAGCCGCCACCCGGCCAGCAGCACCGCGGGAGCCAGGGCTGCCGCCACCGACCACGGCAC
>JARRQM010000325.1:0-3285 GCA_037381765.1 Kineosporiaceae bacterium | reverse complement strand
GGGCAGGTCCGGTCCATCATGACGACGGTGCTGCACGTGGCGACCTCCGAGGACACCGTCGACGGAGTGATGCGGGTGATGACGGACAAGAGGGTCCGGCACCTCCCGGTACTCGACGACGGCGCGCTGGTCGGGATCGTCAGCATCGGTGACCTCGTCAACCAGTGCATCACCGAGCTGCGGATCGAGCGGGACCAGCTCACCGCCTACATCAGCGGCTGATCCGGCCGGTACGGCCGTCGGCGTGGCACCTCCCACTCGGCAACCAGGTGACGTGTTCGGTGACGTTGCGCATTCGGGCGGGGTGCCCACAGATCGGCGAGGAGCGGGGGGAGCACGCTCCGTCGCCGGGGTCCGTGCCTTACCGTGGTCGTCATGACGGCTGGCGGTCCAGGTGACCCGGCGACCGTCGGCCCGTACCGGCTGGATCGACGGCTGGGCGAGGGGGGCATGGGGGTTGTCTACCTCGCCCAGGACCCCGAGGGCCAGACGGTCGCCCTGAAACTGTTGCGCGCCCACGTGGCAGCCGACCCGGATGCCCGGCGGCGGATGGAACGTGAGGTCCGGACGCTGCGGCGGATCCGGCACCCCCGGGTGGCCGAGGTGCTCGACGCCGACCTGGTCACCGCCGTCCCCTACCTGGTCACCCGGTACGTCCCGGCGAAGACCTTGGAACAGGTGGTCCGCGAGCACGGGCCGCTCGGCGCGGACCAGTCGATGCGTGTCGCCCGCGGGCTGGCCGAGGCGCTCAGCGCGATCCACGCGGCGGGGATCATCCACCGCGACCTGAAACCGGCGAACGTGCTGATGAGCGACGGCGAACCGGTGATCATCGACTTCGGGATCGCGCACTTCGCCGACGAATCCCGGATCACGGTCGCCGGACTCGTCATGGGCACCCCCGGGTACCTGTCCCCGGAGATCGTCGAGGGACAACCGGTCACCATGGCGACCGACTGGTGGGGCTGGGGGGCGACGGTCGCCTACGCCGCCAGCGGCCGGGTGCCCTTCGGTGCGGGCCCGACCGCCGTCATCCTCGACCGGGTCCGCCGCGGCAACGCGGACCTCACCGGGATCGAGCCGTACCTGCAGAAGGTCCTCGGCGCGGCCCTCGTCGTCGATCCGACCCGGCGCGCCTCACCGGAGCAACTGCTGTCCTGGCTCGGAGCGCGCCCGGCGACGGCCCGGGCCGCCACGCCGGGACTGTCCGGTATCGGCGCCTCCGCCCCGGCCTCGACGGTCGTCTCCGGATTCGGGGTGTCCGGTGCGGGGGCCCAGCCGGCCGGGAACCCACCGGCCGCCGCCGGGACCGGCCCCAGCACCGGTGCGGCCGGTGCGGTCGCTGCCGCCGGCGGGGCGACCGTGGTGCAGCCTCCGGTCGCCGGGCCGAACGATCGCACCGTCCGGCAGCCGCCCCCCGGTTCTCCGCCGCCCCCCGGTTCTCCGTCGTCCCCGGTGCACCGTCAGGTCGCCGGACCGAACGACGCGACGCTGCGCCAGCCACCGCCCGGTGTGGCCCGGGCTCCGGTGATGCGGCCCGCCGGACCGAACGACGTGACACAGCGTCAGCCGCCACCGGGCGCCCGACCGCCACGGACCCTGCGGGGCGTCCCCGCGCCGCCGACGGAGCAGTTCACCCCGGGGCCGGCGACCCGGCACATGCCCGCCGCCCCCGCACCGGCCCGGCCCGGACCGCCAGCCGGAACCCCCGCTGGGGGCCGCGCGCCCACCGGACGACTGCCGGTCGCCGGCGGGGGGTATCCGCCGGGCGGCCCGGGGCAGGGTGCGCCCGGAGCCGGGTACGGTCCTGGCGGGTCGCCGGCCGGTGCGCCCGGACCCCGCGGGCAGGGGGCCGGTGCGGCCGGGAGCGGTGGGGCCACCGGCCGCAGTCTCGGGAACCGATTGTGGGACCCCCCGGAACGGGTCGTCGAGGCCATGCCGACGGGCACCATCGTGATGGGCGGTGTCGCGCTCGCCGCGGTCGCCTCGGTGGCCCCCGGTGGCGCCATCGTCATCCTTTTCCTCGTCATGGCCGCGGGGCGGACCATCGATCACAGCGCGACGACGCTGTGGCGGCGCCGGCAGGTCGCCGGACCGCGCCCCGGTGACGTCCCGGTCGCCGTGGTCAGCCTGCCCTGGCAGATCATCCGGTCGGTGCTGTCATCGCTGGCCGCGCTGCTGCTTCCGTTGCTCGTCGCGGTGAGCATCGCGTTCATCGCCGGGACCACGGTGATCCGGGACGGATCGCCGACGCCGACCGCACCCCTGCCACTCGCCGCAGCCGGACTGTCCGCCGCGTTCACCGCCTGGTGGGGGCCGGGCGGCGGGGCGTTCCGGCGGGGTACCCGCGTCGTCGTCCGGATCACCGCCCGGTCCCCGGCCGGCCGGATCGCCACCTGGTCGCTGCTCGTCCTCGTCGTGCTGTCCGCGCTCATCGTCGCCGCGCGTGGCGGGCCGCCGGACTGGGCCCCGTTCCCACAACCCGGCGGGACGATCTGGCCGAGTTCCTCGGGCCTGTAGCCCCGGTCCGGCCGGTCCGCAGGGGCGTGGCGTCTGGCCCCGGTCCGGCCCGGTCAGCAGGGGTGTGGCGCCGGCCGTCCGAACAGGTACCCCTGGGCGTGCAGGCAGCCGAGGCGGGTCAGATGGTCGCGTTGCCGTTCGGTCTCCACGCCTTCGGCGACGAGGTCGACGCCGAGCCCGTGAGCGAGCCCGGTGAGCGCCTCGACGATCCGGTCACACTGGGCGTCCTCGCCGAGACCTGAGGTGAACGACCGGTCCACCTTGATCCCGGAGACCGGGAGGTCGCGCAGGTAGGACAGGGCGGAGAAGCCGGTGCCGAAGTCATCGACGACGAGCCGTACCCCGAGTTCGTCGAGGCGGTGCAGTTCTTTGCGTCCGGCTGGGGCGGCGCCGAGCATCACCGATTCGGTGAGTTCGACGACGAGCCGGTTCGCCGGGAGCCCGGTCTGTTCCAGCACCGACTCGACGTCGGCGAGCAGCCCCGCGCGCATGACTTGCGACGGTGACACGTTCACGGCGACGTAGCCGCTGCCCGGGGTCGCGGCAGCGGTGCGGGCGGCCTCCCGGAGCACCCACCGGCCGAGGTCCTCGATCAGCCCGGTGTCCTCGGCGACCGGGAGGAACCAGCTCGGTGCGAGCAATCCCCGGGTCGGGTGCTGCCAGCGGATCAACGCCTCCTGACCGACCGGTCGCCCGGTGGCGAGTTCCACGATGGGCTGGAAGTACAGGCGCAGGTCGTCCTGGCGGAGGGCGGCCCGCAGGGCG
>JARRQM010000324.1:0-3291 GCA_037381765.1 Kineosporiaceae bacterium | reverse complement strand
GGGATTGGATTTGGGGACGGGCTGTTCCCCCGGTAGAGTCATGCGTCGGGTCGCACCGTCACCTTGGACGGGGCGATACCCCAATGGGGTATGGTGTAATTGGCAGCACGCCGGATTCTGGATCCGTCAGTCTAGGTTCGAGTCCTGGTACCCCAGCGGTGTCCCGGTGGTAGTTCTGGCTACCATCAGGACGGTACGGATATCCGGTTCGGCAGGTGTGGCCCGGATATCCGGGCGTGGCCCCGTTGTGTAGCGGCCTAGCACGCCGCCCTCTCAAGGCGGTAGCGCGGGTTCGAATCCCGTCGGGGCTACTGAATGGAGAGCCCCCGGCCCTAGGTCGGGGGCTCTCTGTCGTTTCCGGGGCGGGGTCGGTCGGGGAGAACTCGGGCGGCCGGGCGGGAGAACTGGGGCGGCCGGGTTGCCCGGTCAGGCGTTGCGGCGTAGGGCCTCGGTGAGGCGTTCCGCGGCGGCCAGGACGGCCCCGGCGTGGGTGCGGCCCGGTTGCCGGGAGATCCGCTCGATGGGTCCGGATATCGATACGGCGGCGATGACCCGGTCGGAGGGGCCGCGGACGGGGGCGGAGACCGAGGCGACGCCGGGCTCGCGTTCCCCGAGGCTTTGCGCCCAGCCGCGGCGCCGGACCGCGGACAGGGTGGTGGCGCCGAACCGGGCACCCTGTAGTCCGCGGTGCAGCCGGTCGGGTTCTTCCCAGGCGAGCAGCACTTGTGCCGCGGAGCCGGCGAGCATGGTGAGTGTCGATCCGACCGGGATGGAGTCGCGTAGCCCCATCGGCCGTTCGGCCGCGGCGACACAGACCCGCAGGTCGCCCTGGCGGCGGTAGAGCTGGGCCGATTCGCCGGTCTGGTCCCGCAGGGCGGTGAGTACCGGGGCGGCGCTCGCGAGCAGGCGGTCCTCCCCGGCTGCGGCGGCGAGTTCGGCGAGCCGCGGGCCGAGGACGAAACGCCCCTGCATGTCCCGGCCGACGAGACGATGGTGTTCCAGGGCCACGGCGAGCCGGTGCGTCGTCGGCCGGGCCAGTCCGGTCGCGGCGACGAGCTGGGCGAGGGTGGCCGGGCCCGCTTCGAGTGCGCTGAGCACCGTGGCCGCCTTGTCGAGCACTCCGACTCCGCTACCCTTGTCCATGTACCGATACTGGCGTCTCATAAGCTGAGACGCAAGCAGGAGTGTGGTGAGCGACCGTGCCACGCAATCCCCACCACCGACAGGGAGGACCACCCGTGGGACGCACGCTGGCAGAAAAGGTCTGGGACGCGCATGTCGTACGTGCGGGGCGGGACGGGGAACCGGACCTGCTCTACGTCGACCTCCATCTGCTGCACGAGGTGACGAGCCCGCAGGCTTTCGACGGGCTCCGGCTCGCCGGGCGCACCCCACGTCGCCCCGATCTCACCATCGCCACCGAGGACCACAACACGCCGACGGTGGACATCGACAAACCGATCGCCGACCCGGTTAGCCGCACCCAGATCGAGACCCTGCGGCGCAACTGCGCGGAGTTCGGCATCCGGTTGCACTCCCTCGGCGACGCCGAGCAGGGCATCGTCCATGTCGTCGGTCCCCAACTCGGGTTGACCCAGCCGGGAATGACCGTGGTCTGCGGCGACTCGCACACCTCCACGCACGGGGCTTTCGGGGCCCTCGCCTTCGGGATCGGCACCAGCGAGGTCGAGCATGTGCTCGCCACCCAGACGCTGCCGCTCAAGCCGTTCCGGACGATGGCGGTGACCGTCAACGGGACCTTGCCGGAAGGGACCGGGGCCAAGGACATCATCCTCGCGGTGATCGCCCGGATCGGCACCGGCGGTGGCCAGGGCTACGTGCTGGAGTACCGCGGGACGGCGATCCGCGCGCTGTCCATGGAGGGGCGGATGACGGTGTGCAACATGTCGATCGAGGCCGGGGCCCGGGCCGGGATGGTCGCCCCGGACGAGACGACCTTCGGCTACCTCAAGGACCGCCCGCACGCCCCGCAGGGGGCGGACTGGGAGGCCGCCCTGGAGTACTGGAGCACCCTGCGCACCGATGACGACGCGACCTTCGACGCCGAGGTCGTCATCGACGCCGCGACCCTCGAACCCCAGGTCACCTGGGGGACGAACCCGGGGCAGGGATTGCCGCTGTCCGGTCGGGTCCCCGACCCCGACTCGCTCACCTCGGAAACCGAGCGTGCCGCGGCCCGCCGCGCACTGGAGTACATGGACCTGCCGGCCGGGCTCCCGCTGCGGGAGGTCACGGTGGACACCGTGTTCATCGGCTCGTGTACGAACGGTCGGATCGAGGATCTGCGGGCCGCGGCCGACGTGATGCGCGGGCGGGTCAAGGCCGATTCGGTGCGGGTGCTCGTCGTCCCCGGTTCGGCCCGGGTCAAGGCCCAGGCCGAGGCCGAAGGGCTGGACGAGGTGTTCACCGGATTCGGTGCTGAGTGGCGCGAAGCCGGATGTTCGATGTGCCTCGGGATGAACCCCGACCAGCTGGCCCCGGGGGAGCGCAGCGCGTCGACGTCGAACCGCAACTTCGAGGGGCGCCAGGGCAAGGGCGGTCGTACCCACCTGGTCTCCCCCCTGGTCGCCGCCGCGACAGCGGTGCGTGGCACCCTGTCCGGTCCCGCCGACCTCACCGACCCGGTGGCCGGTGCCTGAGCGGCACGGCCGCATCCTGAGAGAGGAACTGTCGTGGAGAAGTTCACCGTGCACACCGGCGTCGGCGTCCCGCTGCGCCGCTCCAACGTCGACACCGACCAGATCATCCCCGCGGTCTACCTGAAGCGGGTGACCCGGACCGGGTTCGAGGACGGACTGTTCGCGGCCTGGCGGGGGGATCCGGACTTCGTTCTCAACAAGGACGCCTACCGGACGGGTTCGGTGTTGCTCGCCGGTCCGGACTTCGGTACCGGGTCCTCCCGGGAGCACGCCGTCTGGGCATTGAAGGACTACGGGTTCCGGGTCGTCCTCTCGCCCCGTTTCGCCGACATCTTCCGCGGTAACGCCGGTAAACAAGGACTGCTTACCGGCGTCGTCGCGGAGCCGGACCTGGAACGTCTGTGGGCGGCGGTGGAGGCCGGGCCCGGAACCACCGTGACCGTGGACCTGCAGGCCCGTACCGCGAGCTGCGCGGGGGTCACGGTCGCCTTCGAGGTCGACGACTACACCCGCTGGCGGCTCATGGAGGGGCTGGACGACATCGGGCTGACCCTGCAGCAGGTCACGGCCATCGACGAGTTCGAGACCGATCGTCCGTCCTGGCTGCCGCGTACCCTGCCGGCCCGCTGAG
>JARRQM010000323.1:0-5301 GCA_037381765.1 Kineosporiaceae bacterium | reverse complement strand
CGGCGAGCCGGGCGGTGATCCGGCGGATGCGCTGAGGTCCAACGGGGTCGGCGCTGAAGTAGTGCTCGCCCGGGGTCACCCGGGGAGCGTACCGGGGGAGGGCAGGAGTCCGGCGAGGGCGGCCGCCCGGAGGAGGGTCTCGGGGACGTCCGTGTCGCGTCCGGTGCACGGGTCGGTCCCCGGCGAGGAGTACCGGGCCTCGGATCGGGGCCGTGCTATCCCGGCCGGCGGGGTCGAGCCGGGTGAGTAGGGCGGTGGCACGGGCGTTCCACCGGTGGGCGGGCCGGGGGCGCCGCGGGGGGCCGGCAGTTACTCCGGGGGCGGGGGGTACGGGCTCCGGTGTCGTGGCGGGGGCGGGACCGTCGCGGGGTTTCCCCGGGGTCCGGGATCGGGATGGGGGCTCCTCCTCGGGGTCGGGGAGGTAGATGGTGAGCGGGCGGTCCGCCGCCGGACAGGTGACCGTCCGGTCGTCGATGAGGCAGCCGCCGAGCGCCTCGCTGATCTCCAGCGAGGAGTCCTCGACGGTGACGACCTCGACGGGGGCGGACGGGTCGGCGGGGATCCGGAGCATCCGCAGCTGGCGGCGGAGGGGAGGGACGGTTCCCGGTCCGTCCCGCACCGGGGGTACTCCTGTTCCGTCGCTGCGTGCCGTCGTCGGCATACCGGGGCCTCCCACCGGGCCGGGGATGTGGAGGTGGTCGGCAGGACCGCCGCCGCGCAGTTCCGGCACCTGCTCGACCTCGGCGGTCAGGGCAATGTGAGTATCCGGGTCGTCCCGTGGAGTGCCGGGCTGCACGGCGGGATGGCCGGTCCCGGCGGTTTCCTCCTGCTCCGGTTCCCCCGGGAGCCGCACACCGGGGAGGTCCTGGTCCGGGACAGCAAGCACCCCGATGGGCCCGTCTTGCACTTCACCCGGACCGAATGGGCGGCCTTCCTCGGTGGCGTCCACGACGGGGAGTTCACGCTCTGATGTAGCCCGCGGACGGCGTCCAGCGGCGTTTCGGGCGACCCGGACAGTTCCGGGCTCCCCGGGTCCGGGGCTTGGCCGGGGTCAGTCCCGCGGACCGGAACGTGCCTGGTTCCTGTTCCAGCCGCTGTTGCTGATCACCGGTGAGGTTGTCGGGGAGCGGGTGACCGTGATGCTCTGGTGGACGGTGCTACCCGACGGGATGGCGGCCCCGTCGCCGGGCCCGCCCTGACTGGTTACCGTGAGCTCGTGCTGATGAAGTGGGTTCGGTGTCAGGTCACTGATCCCGAGGGGTTCAGTCGAGGGCAGCGGGACTGGGCGAGGCTCGGCCGCGTCCCGGGATTCCTCGGCCAGGGCGGGGGCTGGAGCCGCCGCACCCCTGGCGTCGCCCATGTCTTCGGCCGCTGGGCCGACCGGTCCAGTTACGACGCCTTCATGGCGGGAACCCACGATCACCTCGCATCCGCGCAGCTGGGCACCTACGACGCCATCGCCGTGAGCCTCGTCGAACGGCGCCTTGAGATCGGCGCGGGCTTTTCCGCCGGCTTCGCGACCAGTTCACTGGTGAGATTCGAACGGTGTCAGGTACCGGTGAGCCGTCAGCCGCGTTTTCTTCGCGCGCCGGGTGCGGCCGGGGATGCGCCGGAGCCGGGGGTGGACCGGGCGTACCTCGGCGTGTTCGCCCAGCCCGGAGAGACCGACCTCCTGATCGTGTCGTTGTGGCGGACGGCGGCGGACCCTACGCGTACCCTCGGCGAACGTTTCTCCTGTCAGCGACCAGGGTCCGGTTCCCAGGATGATGCCGAGGGCGTCACCAGCGATCTGATCGACCTCGAACCGGACTGGACCGTGTCCGCACACTGATCACGGGCAGCCCGTCCTGGGCCGGTGGTCTCCCACGGCTGGCTAGGGTCGGTGTCTCCGGCCGGGACGGGACGGTGGGGTTGTGCGGCGCCGTCACGACAGTGCACCTCCGCAAGCGGCCGTAGCGTCGTGATCCGAACGGATCCGAGTCATTTCTTTGGGCGCCTGCTCTGCCGACTGAGCTACGGCCCGACGTGGACGGGCCGACGGGGTTTGAACCCGTGACCTGGCGCTGCTCGCTCGTCTCCGTTCGATCCGATGTGCGACGGCAATGCTGATCTTGGAGCGAGAGCCTGAGATGTCTGTGGCTGCCTCTACCGGTTGGGCTACCCCCGCCCGTGAGGGTGCGGGGAACGGGAGTCGAACCCGTACTGTCACCACGCTTCAGGTTAATCATTTTCAGTTTCAGTTTTTGTGCTCGCGCACATCCCCGCGCTCCACGGGGAGTCCAAGGGTAGTCATCCGAACAGGTAGCCGAACACCGCCTCGCCCGCCTTCCGGTCGTCGACCTCGATGCCGTTGGCGTCTTCCCGGGCCACCCGAACGGCGTTCTGCAGCTTCTCCACCCGCTCGGTCAACTGTGCGACCCGGGTGGCGGGCAACGCGCCGGAGAACTTGACCGCCGTCCAGTACCCGACCGGCACGTCCTCGTAGTAGACCTCGACCTGGGCGGGATGCTTGTCCGTGGCCTCGGCCTTGACGTGGTTGCGCGGCACCTTCTTCGTCCGCACCGTCCGCACCGGTTCGGTGGAGAAACAGTCCGCGGACGGGTTGAAACTCCACGGGTCGGCCGCATCCAGCACGGGCAGTTTCTTGACGAACGTGTGCAGGTCGGCCAGCTGCTTCTCCAGGAACAGCAGGTACGTGATCGGAACGTCGCGCAGCAGCACCTCGCCGTCCACCGTCACGTTCGCCTTCGCCTCGCAGTTGGCGGTGTCCTTCGTGAGGGTGACGTCGAACAGCCGGGTCAGCGCGGTGGCGGTGCGCCGCAGCACCTCCTCCACCCGGACCTGGACCCGCGTGGATTCCGGCGGCAGCTGCTCGCCCTCTTCGTCTTTCGGCTGGTAGGTGCGGGACAGTCCGGCCAGCAAAGGGGTTTTCTGCACCTGGTGGTGCGCTTCGGTCAGCTCGCTGAAGGCGCGGCTCTTCACGCCCTTTTCCACGGCGATGATCTGGTTCAGTTTGGTCACGGTTCCGTCCTCCCGATCGGAGACGGACTCTAACGGTCCGGCCGGATCCGGCGCCGCCCGTTTTCCGGCGCCCCGCATCCCCGCGGGCAGATGCTGTTCCTGGCTCCCGCTGGTCCGCACGTTCGTCTCCCGGGGACTGATCCCCGACGACGTTCTCTCCGGCATCTCCCACGGATGGCCGGTCAACGGATATCCGCGCCCAGGATCGTGCCGGTCCCGTTCCGGCAGATCAGGTCGCGAGGCTCCCTTCAGCCTCGGGTCCGTCCCCCTAGTCGCCGCCCGACCGGCTCGGGCCTGGCCCTGAAGCCGATCGGTTCCGGTACCGGCCCCGGGCCCTACACCGGTTCCGGCGGGGTCCCCGGGTCGGCCCGCAGGATCCGTTGGCTGAGGGCGACGTCGTGCCAGGCGCCGAGCTTGTAGCCGATCCCGACATGGACCCCGACCGGCCGGAAACCGAACGCCTCGTGCAGGGCGAGGCTCGCCTCATTGGGCAGGGTCAGCCTCGCCACGGCGAGACGGAACCCCCGATCGGTCAACCGGCCCAGCAACGGTGTGTACAGGGCCCGGCCGATACCGGTGCGCCGCCGGCCCCACTGCCCGTAGACGCTGACCTCGCAGGCCCACCGGTAGGCGTCCCGGGCGGAGAACTGCCCCGCGTAGGCATAGCCGACGACCTGCCCGTCGGCCTCGCAGACCAGCCAGGCATGGGTACGCAGCGCCTCGGCGATGCGCTCGGCCATCTCGGCGGAGGTCGGTGGCCGGGTCTCGAAGGTGATCGCCGTGTCGGTGACGTAGGGGCGGTACAGGGCCGCGCAGGCGGCCCCGTCATCCGGGGTCGCATCCCGGACGACGAGACCACCGGTGTCCGGACCCGACCGCGTCATGGCCGGATCGTAGCCAGCGGGGCGCCCGTCGGGCCCCCGTCCCCAAGCTCTAGTCGCCGAGTCCGGTGCCGACCTTGCGGGCCGCGGCGATCCAGTCATGATCCTCCGGGACGTACTTCACCCGGCCCGCGACCTCACCCAGCGGGACGGGTTCGGCCTTGTCCCCCCGGGAGGCCACCATGTACCCGAACTCGCCCCGGGCGACGAGGTCGGCGGCGGTCGCGCCGAGCCGGGTGGCGAGCAGCCGGTCCGCCGCGCACGGGGTCCCGCCGCGCTGGACGTAGCCGAGGATCGTCACCCGTGACTCCAGCCCGGTGAGGGCTTCGAGTTCCCGGGCGAGCCGGAAGGTGTGTTCGCGTTGGGCGTCCTCGACGTTCTTCAGATGCGCCCGGGCGGCGCGTGCGGCCTCCGCCGAGGTGGCCGACTTCACCAGGAGCCGGGCCGCCTCGTGGTCGGCCGCGCCGTTGACGTCACGGGCGCCCTCGGCGACGGCGACGACACTGAAGTTACTGCCCCGGGCGGTCCGCTTCTCGATCGTCTCGGCGACCTTGTCCACCTGGTAGGGGATCTCCGGGATGAGGATGACGTCGGCCCCGCCGGCGAGGCCTGCCCCGAGGGTGAGCCATCCGGCCCGGTGCCCCATCAGCTCGGTGAGGATGATCCGGTGGTGGCTGTGCGCGGTGCTGTGCACGCGGTCGACCGCTTCGGTGGCGATCTCCATCGCCGTGGCGAAACCGAAACTCGTCTCCGTCACCGCGATGTCGTTGTCGATGGTCTTGGGCAGGTGCAGGACGTTGAGACCGGCATCCATGAGTCGTTTGGCGTGTTTCGCCGTCCCCCCGCCACCGAGCAGGACGAGACCGTCCAGTTTCTCCTTCGCGTAGTTCTCGACGACGGTCGGCACCATGTCGCGGACCTCGCCGTCGACGGGGAAACGGTGCACCTTGTCGCGGCTCGTTCCGAGGATGGTGCCGCCGGTGGTGAGGATGCCGGACAGCATGGGCCCGTCCAGCCGCACATGCCGGTTCGTGACGAGCCCGGTGATCCCGTCGCGGAACCCGAGCAGCTGCATCCCGTAGTGCCCGATCGCGGTCTTGCCGAACCCGCGGATCGCCGCGTTCAGGCCCGGACTGTCGCCACCGGCGGTGAGGATCCCGACCCGTCGAGTACGCGAACCTGTCACAACCCGCCTCCAGTCTCGCTGCCGCGACGATGCCGCCAGTGTCCCAGAGCACCTCCGATGCGGACCCTCGACGAGCCGGACGACGCAGCCCCGGGGGAGGCCACCACCGGGGTCAGCCCGGTCGCCGGCGCCGTCCGCACCGGGGCCCGGGACCGCGCTGGGGTTGCCGGCGCCTGCCGACGACCAGGGGCCGCCGACTTACAGGTAGGCGTC
>JARRQM010000322.1:0-4644 GCA_037381765.1 Kineosporiaceae bacterium | reverse complement strand
GGGGCGGGAACGGGGTCAGAACAGGACCGTGGCGAAGGTGCCGGCGCGGGTGAACCCGACCCGGTCGTAGGTCCGCAGCGCCCGGTAGTTGAACCCGTTGACGTAGAGCGAGACGAGGGGGGCGATCTCCGCCTGGGCGAGCTGGACCACCGCGGCCATCCCGGGACCGGACAGGCCGCGCCCGCGATGCCCGGGCGCGACCCAGACACCCTGGACCTGCACCCCCCACGGGGTCACCGAGCCGAGCTCGGCCTTGAACACGATCTCGGGGCGTCTCACGGAACCCTCCACCCGGACCAGGGAGCGTCCCGCGGCGACCAGGGAGGTGACCTGGGCGTGGTAGAGCGCGCCGCCGTCGGCGGCCACCGGGGAGTAACCGACCTCCTCGGTGAACATCGCGACGCAGGCGGGGACGACGAGGTCGAGTTCGTCCAGGCGGCTGCGTCGCACCTGCGGATCGGCGGCGACCGCGGGAGGTGCGGAAAGAGCGAGTAGCGGCTGGTCCGGGCGCAGTTCCCGGGCCGGCCCCCAGGAAGGTTCCAGCCGGGCCCACAGGTCGAGCACCGCCTCGGCGGGTCCGACCACCGACGAGCACTGCCGCCCGATCCGGAGGGCCCGCGCCGCGAACGCGTCGACGGCATCCCCGTCGGCTTCGACCGGCACGAGGTTCGCCCCGGACCAGCACAGCGACGTGAGTTCGCCGCCGTCGTAGTACCCCCACAGCTCGCCCGCGTGCCGGGTCGGTACCCCGCCCTCAAGCAGCCGGGCCGCGACGAACGCGTTGGCCGCGATGTCGCGGCGGCACACGGCGAGGGCAGCATCGAGGTCGCGGCGGTCCAGTACCCGCAGCGATGAGCGCAGCACGATCGGACGCTCACCCACGATGTGCCACCCGCACCGATGGGCACGTCCACAGGGACCGGACCCGCAACGGCCGTACCCGTAAGGACCGTGCCCCCGGTGGTCGGACCCGCAGGGCCCGCACCCGCGTTGGTCGGGCCGGCGCTGGCCGTTCCCGTTCCGGCTCCGGCCCGGCGCAGCTCATGTGACGACGATCTCGGCGGGGCCCTCAACCGCCGCACCGATACCGTCCCCCCGCCGCAGTTCGTCCCGCAACCGCAGGGCGTGGGCGATGAGGGTTTCGACGATCTGCGCCTCCGGGACCGTCTCGACGACCTCGCCCCGGACGAAGATCTGCCCCTTGCCGTTCCCGGACGCCACCCCGAGGTCAGCCTCCCGGGCCTCCCCCGGCCCGTTGACGACACATCCCATGACGGCGACCCGGAGGGGCACGTCGAGGCCGTCCAGCCCCGCGGTGACTTCCTCGGCGAGCTTGTAGACGTCGACCTGGGCCCGACCGCAGGAGGGGCAGGAGACGATCTCCAGCCGGCGGGGGCGCAGGTTCAGTGACTCCAGGATCTGGGCGCCGACCTTGACCTCCTCCACCGGCGGGGCGGACAGGGACACCCGGATGGTGTCGCCGATCCCCCGGGACAGCAGCGCCCCGAAGGCCACCGCCGACTTCACCGTGCCCTGGAAGGCCGGTCCGGCCTCGGTGACCCCGAGATGCAGCGGCCAGTCGCCGCGATCGGCGAGCATCTCGTAGGCCCGGACCATGACGACGGGGTCATGGTGTTTGACGGAGATCTTGATGTCGTGGAAGCCGTGCTCCTCGAACAGGGAGGCCTCCCACACCGCGGATTCCACGAGTGCCTCGGCGGTGGGCCGGCCGAACCGGTCGAGGAGGCGCCGGTCCAGGGATCCGGCGTTGACCCCGATCCGGATCGAGGTCCCGGTCTCACCCGCGGCCTGGGCGATCTCCTTGACCTGGTCGTCGAAGGCCCGGATGTTCCCGGGATTGACCCGGACCCCGGCGCAGCCGGCCTCGATCGCGGCGAAGACGTACTTCGGCTGGAAGTGGATGTCGGCGATCACCGGGATCGCCGAGTGCCGGGCGATCTCCGCGAGGGCGTCCGCGTCGTCCTGGCTCGGACAGGCCACCCGGACGATGTCGCAGCCCGCCGCGGTGAGTTCGGCGATCTGCTGCAGGGTCGCGGTGACGTCGGAGGTGACGGTGGTGGTCATCGACTGCACCGAGATCGGGGCGTTCCCGCCGACCTGAACGGACCCGACCGGGATCCGTCGGGTCGGGCGTCGGGGTACGAGCACCGGGGGGATCGTCGCGGGGAGCCCGAGGTTGACGGTCATCTGCGGGGTGGGCCTTCCAACGGGGTCGGGGTCAGCCGTCGAGTGAGAGGGGATGGACGATGTCGGCGTAGATGAGCAGGACCGACATGGCGATGAGCACGGAAGCCACCCCGTAGGCGAGGGGTAGTGCCCGGGCCACGTCGACCGGTCCGGGATCGGGTCGGCTGCGTAGCCGGGCGAACCCGCGTCGCACACCTTCCCATAGGGCACCGGCCACGTGCCCGCCGTCCAGCGGCAGCAGGGGGATGAGGTTGAACACGAACAGCGCCAGGTTGAGCGAGGCGATCAGGGACAGCCACCCGGCGATCCGGTCGGACCGGGTGATCGGGGCGCTCTCGGTGCCCTGGGCCCGGCCGATCTCACCGGCGAACCGACCCACCCCGACGACGCTGACCGGAGAGTTCGGGTCCCGTTCCGCGGAGCCGAAGGCGGCCTTGGCCACCCCGACCATCTTCTCCGGGATCCGTAGCACGACCCCGGCGATCTGGGTGATCCCGTCACCGATCACCGGGGGGACGGCGGACAGCGGTTGGACGGCCCGCTCCTCCTCCGGGCTCACCCCGAGGAATCCGACGGAGACAAGAACCGGGACGCCGTTCTGGGTGACCGGGTTGCCGTCGGCGTCGAGTGCCTTGCGCTGGGACACCAGTGGGGTGACGGTGAGGTCGAGGCGTTGCCCGTCCCGGAGGACGGTGAGGGTCGCGGCGGTACCCCGGTTGGCCCGGATCGCCTCGCGCACCTCAGCCCAGGTGTCCACCGGCTGCCCGGCGAAGGCGACGATCTGATCGCCGGGTAGCACCCCGGCCTCGGCCGCCGGGGCGAGCGGGGTGTCGTCGGTGCAGGTGGCGTCGGCGGGGGCGTCGACCGGGAGGACGCACTGGGAGACCGTGGCCACCCGGGTCGTCGCCGTGGGGATGCCGAACACCGTCATGGTGATGCCGATCAGGACGGTGGCGAGGAGCAGGTTGGTCAGCGGGCCGCCGAGCATGATGATCAACCGTTGGCCGACGGTGCGCTGGTAGAACAGCCGGTTCGCATCCTCGGGGCCGACCTCGCGCAGGGCGTCCTCGCGGGCTCCGGTGCCGGAGGTACCGGCAGAGGCGGGGGCGTGTGCCGGGTCGGTGCCGGTCACGGGGCCGGTACCGGGTTTCGGTGGGAGCATCCCGAGGATCCGCACGAATCCGCCGAGCGGGATGGCCCTGACCCCGTACTCGGTGTCCCCGAACCGTCGCGACCACAGGGTGGGACCGAATCCGATCATGTACTGGGTGCAGCGGATACCGAACCGTTTCGCCGGAATGAGGTGCCCGAGTTCGTGCACGGCGACGGAAAACGCCAGCCCGACGACGAAGACGAGCACACCCACCAGGTAGGCGGTCATCGGATGTCTCCCCTCACCGGCGCGGACCGTCCCGCACCGGAACGATCACCAGCTCGGGGAGCCTGCCCCGTTCCGACCCGCACCGTCAACGCCCTGTTCCTCCACTGTCTCCCGGGTTTCCCGGATTCCCGGCCGGGGTTCCGGCACGGCCCGTGGGGGTGGCACCGACGAGTTCCCCGGCCCGTTTCCGGGCCCAGGCGTCGGCGGCGAGTACCTCGTCGAGGTCCGGTTCACCCATCGTGCCGACGTGTTCGTCCACCACGCGCTCCACCGTGTCGACGATGTCGAGGAAGCCGATCCGGCCGGACAGGAACGCCTCGACGCACTCCTCGTTGGCCGCGTTGTACACGCCAGGATACGTGCCGCCGGCGCGGCCCACCTTGCGGGCGAGCCGGATCGCCGGGAAGGCCTCCTCGTCCAGGGGCTGGAAGTCCCAGCTGGCAGCCCGGGTGAGGTCGAGTCCGGGGGCGGCCCCGGCGATCCGGTCGGGCCAGCCCAGGGCGAGGGCGATGGGCAAGCGCATGTCCGGCGGGGAGCATTGGGCGAGGGTGGACCCGTCGACGAATTCGACCATGGAGTGGACGATCGACTGCGGGTGCACGACCACGTCGATCCGTTCGAAGGGGATGCCGAAGAGCAGGTGCGCCTCGATCACCTCAAGACCCTTGTTCACCAGGGTGGCCGAGTTCGTCGTGATCACCGGCCCCATCGCCCAGGTCGGGTGGGCGAGGGCCTGTTCGGGGCCGACAGCGGCGAGTTCGGCGCGTCGACGTCCGCGGAACGGGCCGCCGCTGGCGGTGAGCACGAGCCGGGCGACCTCCTCCGGGGCGCCCCCGCGCAGGCACTGGGCGATCGCGGAATGTTCGGAGTCGACCGGGACGATCTGCCCGGCCTCAGCGATCCTGGTGACCAGGGAACCGCCGACGATGAGCGATTCCTTGTTCGCGAGGGCGAGAGTGCCGCCGGCACGGAGCGCGGCGAGGGTGGGGCGCAACCCGATGGCCCCAGTCATCCCATTGAGCACGACGTCGGCGCCGCGCCCGGCCACCTGGGTG
>JARRQM010000321.1:0-3344 GCA_037381765.1 Kineosporiaceae bacterium | reverse complement strand
CCGAGGTCACCTACCAGCTCGCGGTGGACCTGCGGATGCCGATGCTCGGGATGCTGCGACGCAAGGCCGAGAAGGTCATCATCGACACCGCCCTGACCGAGTTGAAGAAGCGGGTCGAGGGGTAGCCGTTGCGCCTGCTGCTGTTCACCGGCAAGGGCGGTGTGGGAAAGACGACGGTGGCTGCGGCCACGGCCGTACACGCGGCCCGGTGCGGGGTGAAAACCCTCGTCCTGTCCACTGACGCCGCACACTCCCTCGGCGACACGCTCGGCGCACGGCTCGGTCCGCAGCCCGATGAGGTCATCCCCGGGCTGTCCGCCCAGCAGGTGGACCCCCGGTCCCGGGGAGAGCAGGCCTGGGCGGGGGTCCAGGACTACCTGTTCGACGTGCTCGACGCACTCGGGGTGGAGCCGCTGCTCGCCGAAGAACTCACCGCGCTCCCCGGCGTCGAGGAGGTCCTCGCCCTGCTCGAGGTCCGGGACCAGGTTCGGCACGGCGGCTGGGACCTCGTCGTCGTCGACTGCGGACCGACCGCGGACACCGTGCGCCTGCTGGCCCTGCCCGAGGCCCTCGCCGGGGCCCTGGACCGGATGCTCCCCCTGGAACGGCGGGTGGCCCGGGCCCTCGCGGCGACCGCCCGGGGCTCGCTGCCCGCTCCGGGGGACGACGTCGTCGAGGCGGCCACCCGGCTACGCGGTGAACTGGCGGGGGCCCGTGACGTCCTCGCCGCCCCGCAGACCTCGGTGCGGCTCGTGCTCACCCCCGAATCGGTGGTCGTCGCGGAGACCCTGCGGACCTGGAGCGTCCTCGCCCTGTACGGGTACCGCGCCGATGCCGTCGTCGCCAACCGGGTCGTCCCCGACGGTGGCGACGACCCGTGGCGTCACGGCTGGGCCCGGACCCAGCAGGAATTGCTCGCCGAACTCGCCCCCGCCGTCGCCCCAGCCCCGGTGCTGCGCCTCGGGTATGCGGTGCGGGAGCCCGTCGGTGTGCCGGCGCTCGCCACGCTCGGCGAGGACCTGTACGGTCCGGCGGTCGCCGGGGCCGCCACCGACCTGCTGGACCCACCCGACCCGGCCAGTGGTCCGGCCCGCGGCGTCGAGGTGGAACGGGAGGGTGCGCACTTCGTCCTCACCCTTGACCTGCCCCTGGCTCGCCGTGAGGACCTGGGGCTCGCCCGGCACGGTGATGACCTCGTCCTCACGGTCGGTCCGGCGCGCCGGGTACTGCCCCTGCCGAGCGCCTTGCGCCGTTGCCGGGTGCTCGGGGCGACCCTGAGGGACGGGCGCCTCCGGGTACGTTTCGAACCCGACCCGGACCTGTGGCCGACGCGATGACCCGCACCGGAGGGACCGGATCCGCTGGGGCGGATGACCCCGCGAGCAGCTCCGGGGCGACGGCCGGTACCGGAACGGGGGCGGACCCCCTGGCCGAGGCGGCGCAAAGGATCGCCGGGGAGGCCGTGAAACTGCTCCGGGCCTTGCAACGGATCGGGGCGGACCCGCCGTGCCCGCAGTGCCGGGATTGCCCGGCGCACCGCTGGGCCGGCGCCCTGCACGGGCTCGGGCCGGGTAGCGTCGACCACCTGCTCGGGGTTGCCGTCGACGTGCTCACCACGATGCGAGGAACGTTGGCCGGTCCCGGCCCGGAGGCGGAACCGCCGCCGGCCCCCACCACATCCTCGGGGAAGCCCCGCGCCCGTCCACAGGTGCAGAGGATCGACATCACCGAGTGACCCGGTCCGCCCCGGCCGGTCCGATCTGGCAGGAGGTAGGCAACCGGTGGAACGGACGATGGGGACTGACAGCAGGGGGGACGGGTGCCGATCCCGGTCCGTGCCCGACGACCGGGTCCCGCCGTGCTGAACGGCGACGCGGATCCGGTCGCGGGTCAGGACCGGCTCGCCCTCGGGGTGGACATCGGCGGCACCAAGGTCGCTGCCGGCGTCGTCGACGGGAACGGGCAGGTCCTGGCCCGGGCCCTGCGGCTCACCCCGTCCCAGGATCCTGGTGCGGTTGAGGCGACCATCGTCGAGGTCGTGGCCGAGTTGCGGGCCCGGTACGAGATCGGCGCGATCGGGATCGGCGCCGCAGGGTTCGTCGACGCCGAACGTTCCCACGTCGTCTTCGCCCCGCACCTGGCCTGGCGCAAGGAACCGTTGCGGGATGCCGTGGCCACTGCGGTCGGGTTGCCCGTCGTCGTGGAGAACGACGCGAACGCCGCAGCCTGGGCGGAGTGGCGGTTCGGAGCAGGGACCGGGGAGGAGAGCCTCGTCTGCGTCACTCTCGGCACCGGGATCGGCGGCGGGATCGTCATCGGCGGACGCCTGCAGCGCGGCCGGTCCGGGATGGCCGGGGAGTTCGGCCACATGGTCGTCGTTCCCGACGGGCAGCGCTGCGAGTGCGGGAACCGGGGCTGCCTGGAGCAGTACGCCTCGGGCAACGTGCTCGGGCGGGAAGCCCGGGAACTGGCCCGGGCCGGATCCCCGGTGACCGTGCCCCTGGTGAAACGGGTCGGCGGGGATATCGACGCCCTCGTCGGGCCGGTGATCACCGCCGCGGCCCGGGACGGCGACCCGGTGGCCGTCGAACTGTTCGAGCAGGTCGGCCGGTGGCTCGGGGTGGGGTTGGCCAACCTCGCCGCGGCCCTGGACCCGGGGATGTTCGTGATCGGCGGGGGTGTTTCCGACGCCGGGGAGTTGCTCCTCGGGCCGGCCCGGGAATCGTTCCGGCGCACTCTCACCGGCCGGGGGTTCCGTCCGGAGGCACCGATCGTCGTCGCCCGGCTCGGCCCCGAAGCAGGTCTGGTCGGCGCCGCGGACCTGGCCCGCCTCGGCTGACTTCCCTGCCGGCCCGCCCGGACCACGAGTACCTCGTCCTGCACGGACTCCCGACGTGCCTTCCGGTATGTCGGGCGCCTCATGTCGTACTCGGCGGGTGGGCCCACACGGGCGGGGAGCCGGCGCGGGCGTGTCCCGGAACTCTGCCGGGTGCGAGCGGGCGCCGGGGTGAGTGCCCGGCACGGCCGCAGGAGCCCTGCCTGGGGGATTCAGGTGGGGCGACGAGAACGCCGCTGAGCGCCGTCCGGGCGCCGTGCAGCCTCGAAGCCGTGCAGCCCGGAAGCCGTGCAGTCCCGAAGCGGAGTTCCGAAAACGCCCCTATACGACGGCGCCGTCGTCCGGGTCGTCCGGGCGTTCGGTCGGCATCCGTGCGACGAGCACGACGAACCCGGCGACGAAGGCCGCCGCCGAGACCATGACGAGCAGGGAAGAGACCGACCCCCAGCCGAGGGCGGCGATGAGCAGGCCGAGCGGTCCGCCGATCACCCCGGCCCAGGCGAGTCGG
>JARRQM010000320.1:0-3358 GCA_037381765.1 Kineosporiaceae bacterium | reverse complement strand
GACTCCTTCTCTTCCTTCTCCCCCCTCCTCTCCACCCCGATCCGGTACACCGCCCCCGCACCTGACGTCCGCGCTCCCGCCGCCGTCCCCACGGACCGCCCCGATCCCCTCCGTGGTCCCGCCCCGCTACGGCGCGGGACACCCCGGCCACCCCTCACCGACGCCGTCACTGAGCGTGCTGGCGCGAACCCGACAGGGGGTGGGTAAGTACGGTGAGTGCACCTTCCCCGGCACGCATCCCCGCGAAACGGACTGGGGTATGCACAATCGTGACCCAACGTCGCCATGGTGTGCGCACAGGAGGCTATGGGCAGGACTGAGGTCCCGGACGCCTTCAGAGCCCCGGCCCTACCTTCGGGGCGAGGACCGGCGTGCGCCGGTCTTTTCAAGGGAGCGGGAGCATCCACGTGAGCGCACTGGATCTGGCGCGGTGGCAGTTCGGAGTTACGACTGTCTACCACTTCATCTTCGTGCCACTGACGCTCGGTCTCGGACCGATGGTGGCCATCATGCAGACGGCTTGGTTCCGCACAGGCAAGGAGCACTGGCTGCGGCTGACCAAGTTCTTCGGGAGTCTATTCCTGATCAACTTCGCCATGGGCGTGGTGACAGGAATTGTACAGGAGTTCCAGTTCGGCATGAACTGGAGCGGATACTCGGTGTTCGTCGGCGATATCTTCGGAGCGCCCCTCGCGATGGAGGCGCTCATCGCCTTCTTCATCGAGTCGACGTTCCTCGGCGCCTGGATCTTCGGCTGGGGCCGTCTGTCCAAGGGCGTCCACCTCGCCACGATCTGGCTCGCCGCACTGGCAGCGAACCTGTCCGCCTACTTCATCATCGTGGCGAACTCGTTCATGCAGCACCCGGTCGGCACCAAGTACAACCCCGCCACCGGTCGGGCCGAACTCGACTCGATCTCCGCGGTGCTGTTCAACTCCACGGCGATGGCGGCCTTCCCGCACGTCGTGACCGCGGGACTGGTGACCGCGGGCACCCTGGTCGCCGCAGTGTCCACCTGGTGGATGGTCAAGCACCACCGGGCGGGCAACACCGAGGAAGCCGCGGTCTACCGTCCGGCGCTGCGCCTGTCCGTCTGGGTGCTGATCGCCGCCAGCATCGGTGTCTTCCTCACCGGTGACTGGCAGGGCCAGCTGCTGTTCGAACAGCAGCCGATGAAGATGGCCTCCGCCGAGGCGCTGTGCGAGACCCAGGAGGGCGCGGAGTTCTCCGTGCTGTCCATCGGGGACCTGCAGAACGACTGCAAGCACGTGACCAACGTGATCACGGTCCCCGGGCTCACGTCCTTCCTGTCGACGCACGACTTCAACGCGACCATCAAGGGCATCCCGGACCTGCAGGCCGAGTACGTGCAGAAGTACGGTGACGACGGGCAGGGCGGCGCGAGCTACGTGCCGATGCTCCCGCTGACCTACTGGACGTTCCGCCTGATGATCGGCTTCCTCGCTGGTCCGGCCCTGCTCATCCTCGGTGGTCTCTGGTACACCCGGAAGGGCCGGTCGCCGACCGACGGCAAGCTCGCCAAGATCGCACTGTGGCTCATCCCCACCCCGTACCTGGCGAACTTCGCCGGCTGGATCTTCACCGAAATGGGTCGCCAGCCGTGGATCGTCGCTCCGAACCCGGAGTACGACCCGCAGACCAACCCGGTGTACCTCACCACGGAGAAGGCGGTCTCCGGATTCGTCGACACCGCGACGGTGGCAACCTCGCTGATCCTGTTCACCCTGCTGTACGGCACCCTCGCGGTGATCTGGTTCACGCTCATGCGCAAGCACGCGCAGGAAGGTGCACCGCAGGTCAGCGCCGACGAGTCCAAGACCGACGACGATGACGGCCCCATGGGCTTCGCCTACTAATCCGGACGAGGAGCACACGAATTGAATGACATCAGCGCCCTCCAGATGCTCTGGTTCGGGCTCGTTGCGGTGCTGTTCGCCGGGTACCTGATCCTCGAAGGGTTCGACTTCGGCGTCGGCATGCTGTTGCCCATCCTGGGCAAGAACGACACGGAACGTCGGGTTATGATCAACACGATCGGCCCGGTCTGGGACGGTAACGAGGTCTGGCTCATCACCGCCGGTGGTGCGCTCTTCGCGGCCTTCCCGTTCTGGTACGCGACCTTGTTCTCGGCGTTCTACCTGCCTCTGTTCCTCATCCTCATCGCGCTGATCATGCGCGGTGTCGCCTTCGAGTACCGGGGTAAGCGCGAATCCACCGCATGGCGGGGGATGTGGGATGCGGCGATCGTCACCGGGTCGCTCCTGCCCTCCCTGCTGTGGGGTGTGGCCTTCGGCAACCTGATCCGCGGCATCGGATCCGATGTCCTCATCGACAAGGGTGTCGTCGCGAGCAAGCTGTTCGCCCTGACCCCCACGGCGGACGGTGCGGCCCCGAGCGGTCTCGGTGCCAAGGCCGGTGACCAGTGGTTCGAGATCGTCGGCGTCAACATGGTCCCGAACACGATGGGCGAGGCGCACACCCTGGTGGCGCACCCGACCTTCAACGTCCTGATCGCCGCGCTCAACCCGTTCTCCTTGCTCATGGGCGTGGTGACGCTGGTGCTCTTCCTCACCCACGGCGCGCTGTACGTGGGGATGAAGACCACGGGTGAGCTCCGGGAGCGGGCCCTGGCCAAGGCCTTCCAGCTGTCGCTCGTGCTGCTCCTGGCCGGCGCCGCCTGGGCCGTGTGGTACCAGCTGTCCTACGGCAAGGCCTGGACCTGGGCGATGGTGGTGATCGCTGCCGCGGCCCTGGTCGGGATCGTGTATGCGGCCAAGGCCGGAAAGGAAGCCCTCGGCTTCATGTTCTCCGCGGTCACCGCGGTCAGCGCCGTCGTGATGACCTTCGGGGCGATGTACCCGAACGTCATCCCGATCCACCTGTCCGCGAGCACCCTGGAGTCGGCGCTGGCCGACCCCGCAGTGCAGGAGGTCACCCCGGCCGTCCAGCAGCTCACCGCTGGAGCCGACATCTCCGCGCTGGTGCGCACCTCGATCGCCACGGCGTCCTCCACGGAACTCACCCTCACGGTGATGACCTGGGTCGCGGGGATCTTCGTGCCGATCGTTCTGGCCTACTCGGCCTGGACCTACTGGGTGTTCCGCAAGCGGATCTCCACCAGCGACATCCCCGCCGGGGCGCACTGATCCCGGTATAGCACCGGCTTCGGCCGGGTGGTGGGTTCCCACCACCCGGCCGTAGCTTTTTGGTGTCCCGGTCGTACTGTGTGTCCGGGGGGCCCTCAGGACGCGGAACCGGGAACCACCCGGGACCGTGACCGCCTGCCGAATCCGAGGAGCAAGGTGCGACCGCTCGACCCCCGTCTACTCCGACATGC
>JARRQM010000319.1:0-3371 GCA_037381765.1 Kineosporiaceae bacterium | reverse complement strand
GCCCCACAGTGCGGTTTCTGCATGCCCGGCTTCGTCGTCTCGGCGAAAGCCCTCCTCGAACGCGATCCGGACCCCAGCCGCGAACAGGTACGCAGCTGGTTCACCCGGCACCACAACGCCTGCCGGTGCAACGGATACAAACCGGTCGTCGACGCCGTGATGATGGCGGCCGCGGTGCGACGCGGCGAGATGGACATCTCCGAACTGGAATTCGCCATACCCGCGGACGGGCGGATCTGGGGCACGAGCTACCCCCGGCCCACCGCCGTCGCCAAAGTCACCGGAACCCTCGACTACGGTCAGGACCTCGGCCTGGCCATGCCCCCGGGCACCCTGCACGTCGCCCTGGTCCAGGCCACCGTCTCCCATGCGAACATCACCGGGATCGACACCGCGCAGGCCGAAACGATGCCCGGCGTCGTCAAGATCGTCACGGCCCGGGACATCCGGGGCACGAACGCCATCGGCGGGCTGAACGACCCGAACAACATCGGCTCCACCTGGGACCGCCCGATCCTGTGCGACACCAAGGTCTTCCAGTTCGGCGACGCCATCGCCCTGGTCTGCGCGGACACCGCCGAACAGGCCCGGGCCGCAGCGGACAAGGTCATCGTCGGAATCGAAGAACTCCCCGCCTACCTGAGCGCGCCCGCCGCCGCGGCCGAGGACGCGATCGAGATCCACCCCGGCTACCCGAACGTCTACTTCACCCAGCGGCTGGTCAAGGGCGAGGACTCCGGCCCGATCCTGGCCGCCGCCCCCCACGTCGTCCGCGGCGACTTCTACCTGCAACGCCAACCGCATCTGACGATCGAAGGGGATATCGGGTTCGCCTACTACGACGAGGAGGGCCGGCTCACCATCCACTCGAAGAGCATCTTCCTCTACGGCCACGCCCTGATGATCGCCCCCGGCCTCGGGGTCGAACAGGACAAGCTGCGGATGGTGCAGAACCCCGCCGGGGCGACCTTCGGCTACAAGTTCTCCCCGACCCTGGAGGCCCTCGTCGGGGCCGCCACCATGGCCACCGGACGCCCCTGCTACCTGGAGTACGACTACTTCCAGTCCATCACCTACACCGGGAAACGCTCGCCGTTCTGGCTGGACGTCACCCTCGGCGCGGACGCCGACGGGAAGATCCTCGCGATGGAGACCGACTTCCTCGTCGACCACGGCCCCTACTCGGAGTTCGGTGACCTGCTCACCAAACGCGGCATCCAGTACACCGGGGCCGGCTACGACATCCCGAGCATCCGCGGACGCGGCCGCACCGTCGCGACGAACCACGCCTTCGGGTCGGCGTTCCGGGCCTTCGGTTCCCCGCAGTCCTTCCTCGCCTCGGAAAGCCTCGTCGACGACCTCGCCGAAGCAGTCGGGATGGACCCGTTCGAGTTCCGGCTGAACAACGTCTACCGCGCCGGGACCGGGGCGACCACCCCGAACGGCCAGGTTCCGGAGGTCTTCCCGTACCCGGAGATCTTCGACGTGATGCGCCCGCACTACGAGACCGCGAAGGCCCGGGCCGCCGAGGGCGGCACGGACACCGTGAAGAAGGGGGTCGGGCTGGCGCTCGGCATCTACGGATGCGGTCTGGACGGGACCGACGGTGCCGACGTGTACGTCGACCTCACCCCCAAGGGCGTCACCCTGTTCGTCAACTGGCACGACCACGGGCAGGGCGCGGACATGGGGTCACTCGGCACCGCCCATGAGGCGCTGCTCCCGCTGGGCCTGTCCCCCACCGACATCACCTTGGTGATGAACGACACCGCGTTCACCCCGAACGGCGGTCCGGCCGGGGGCAGCCGCTCCCAGGTGATGATCGGCCAGGCGATCAAGGACGGCTGCGAGAAACTCATCGCAGCGATGCGCAAGGAGGACGGAACCTACCGCAGCTACGAGGAGATGCTCGCGGACCGTCGAGAGCTGCGCTACCAGGGCAGCTACGCGACGACGAACAAGGCCATCGGCACCGATGGTCTCGGCGACCCGTTCACCATCTACATGTACACGCTGTTCCTCGCCGAGGTCGCGGTGAACACGAAGACCGGGAAGACCACGGTGGAGCACTTCACCGCGGTCACCGACATCGGCACGATCAACAACAAGCTGGTCGTCGACGGGCAGATGTACGGCGGGATCGCCCAGGGCATCGGCCTGGCCCTGTCGGAGGACTTCGAGGACCTGGACGAGCACACCAACCTGCGCGACTGCGGCCTGCCCTACGCGAAGGACATCCCGGACGACATCCAGGTGTTCTACGTGCAGACCCCGCGCGAACTCGGCCCGTTCGGTGCCGCCGGTGTCGGTGAGGCCCCGCTCACCGCCTCCCACGTCGCCGTGATCAACGGGATCAAGAACGCGACCGGGGTCCGGATCCGGCACCTGCCGGCCCTTCCGGAGAAGGTCCTCGCCGGGCTCGCCGAGCTCGCCACCCGGGCCTGAACGCCACCGGGCACGGACCCGCCGGGCAGTCCACCCCCGGCGGGTCCGTGCCCCCACCGGACCCTCGCCTGGCCCCGCCCGGCCCTCCGCACCGGACCCCGCCGGGCTCCGGCAGCACCGGCGGGCGGGGCCCGGCCCGCCACCGCCCGCTGCCGAGGGGGCCGCGATGAACGAACCGGACGGCCCCGGCCGGCCGACCGGCCGGGGCAACGTGACCCGCGGGACCCGCGGGATCAACCGCACCATCGGGGTCGCCGAGCGCGCCGGGGAAATCACCCGCGCCGCCATCGAACGCTTCGCCGCCGCCTGCACCCAGGACGACCCGCCCGCCTGCACCGCCGCCTGCCCGCTGCACGTGGACACCCGCGGGCTGCTGGCCCGCGCCGCGGACGGCGACTGGACGGCAGCGCTCGACGTGCTCCACCGGACCGTCCTGTTCCCCGCCGTCCTCGCCCGGACCTGCCCGCAGCCGTGCCGGCTCCCGTGCCGGCGCGGGGAAGCCGGCGACCCGATCGCGATCGCCGCCGTGGAACGCGCCTGCACCGAGTTCGGCCGAACCTCCGGCGGTCCCGGGGCGGCCCCGCCGCGGCGGCGGCAACGTATCGCCGTTGTCGGCGGCGGACTGGCCGGTGCCGCGGCCGCCCTCGACCTGGCCCGGCGCGGGTACCCGGTGGCCTTGTTCGAGGCCTCCGGTCGGCTCGGTGGCCGGGTGCGGGACCTGCCCGGGGATGTCCTGCCGTCCCGAGTCGTCGACACCGAACTCGCCGCGGTCGCCGCCGCGGGCGTGCAGGTGCGCCTCGACGAGGAGGTGGACCCGGCGGCCCTCAAGCAGCTGCGCACCGGATTCGATGCGGTCATCCTCGCCACCGGCGCGGGCAGCCCCGTCCCGGGGCCAGCCCCGGGGGCGACCCCAGGAGGTGGCCCGG
>JARRQM010000318.1:0-3752 GCA_037381765.1 Kineosporiaceae bacterium | reverse complement strand
GACCCCGGGCCCGGGCCACCGCGATGATCTCGGGGATCTCGGCGCAGGTCGTGGCGAACCCCGGTGAGGTGATGACGACGGCCCGGGCCCGGGGATGCCCGTCGAGGACCCGCCCGACCTCGGCCGCGGTGAGCCCGAGCGGCAGACCGTGCCGGGGATGGGTCCGGGGGATCGCCCAGACCGGGCGGGCCCCGCTGTGCACGAGTCCGGTGAGCAGGGACGCGTGGGCGTCACGGCCGATGACCACCTCATCCCCGTCCCGGAGGGTTCCGGCCAGCCAGGCGAGGTTCCCGCCGCTCGCCCCGTTCCCGAGGAACCAGGCGGCCCCCGCACCCCAGGCGTCGGCGGCGAGGTTCTCCGCGTCCCGCCGGGCCCGGTCGGATGGTCCGGGAAACGACGGTGGGGGCTCCTTCGGGGGCCGCGGCCGGGGCCACGTCCGCGTTCACGCCGATGTCCCCGTCCGGCGTTCCGGATGTCGTCGTCCCCACCGGCACACCGGCCCCGACACCGGAACCGGAACCGGAACCGGACAGCGTCGTGCTCGGTCTCACGGCTTCCCGCCCCAGCCGACCACGCCCCACCCTCCCCATCAGCAAACACCCGCAGGAACACGGGCACGAGTAACTGCTGGCGTGCAGATAGTAGTCACCCGGGGGGTGCGCTGAAGCCGCGTCGCGGCGATGGTGATCAGGCTGAAACCCGTCCGGCACGGACCGGTGACAACGACGGAGGGCCGGGTTCGGGCGAAAGTCACATCCTGCAGACTTCAGGCAGGAAACGGGTCAGGGCAAATCGTTCCGGACGAACCGGGGGTGCACCCGGGCCCGGACGGCCCGGGGTCAGCGGCCGTTGCCGACCCGGCGCCGGGGCATCCCGAACAACCGCGGTACCCGTGCCGCGTAGTCACCGTAGGCGGCCCCGAACGTGGCCCGCAGCTGCCGTTCTTCCAGGAGCGCCTTGACGTGCAGCACGCCGGAGAGCACGAAGAAGGCGATGAGCGGCTCCTGCCGGCGCCGCAGTGCGGCGAAACCGGCCGAGGACAGCAGCAGCCCGGCGTACACCGGGTTACGGGTCACCGCGTACGCCCCCGACGTGTGCAGGGTGGACCCGGTTCGGGGACGTACCCGGACGGTGAGGTCGCGACCGAGGTGGACGAGCCCGAGCAGACTGGCCGCCGTTCCCGCGACGACCGCCCCCTGCGCGACCCGGCGGGCCGGCCGGGGCAGCCCCCACCGGCCGCGCCCCGGCCACAACAACCCGGCCAGGGCGGTGAACTGGACGGCCACCACGGCGTCGGAGGGCCGCAGCCGCCCCGGGATCTCACGCTCCGCATCCATCCGGTCAGCGTGCCACCCGGCGTTGACCCCGGCCCGGCGGGGGCGCCCGTCCGGCAGGGGCGCCCCGGTACCGACTACGGTTGGAGCCCTTCGAGCAACTCGGTGACGAGGGCGGCCACCGGCGAACGCTCCGACCGGGTCAGGGTCACGTGGGCGAACAGCGGGTGCCCCTTGAGCGCCTCGATCACCGAGGCGACCCCGTCGAACCGGCCGACCCGCAGGTTGTCCCGCTGGGCGACATCGTGGGTGAGCACGACGCGGGAGTTCTGGCCGATCCGGGAGAGCACCGTGAGCAGGACGTTGCGTTCCAACGACTGGGCCTCGTCGACGATGACGAACGCATCGTGCAGGGAGCGCCCGCGGACGTGGGTGAGCGGCAGCACCTCCAACATCCCGCGATCGAGTACCTCCTCGACAACCTCCTGGGAGACGAGCGCCCCGAGAGTGTCGAAGACGGCCTGGGCCCACGGGTTCATCTTCTCGGCCTCGGTGCCCGGAAGGTAGCCGAGGTCCTGCCCGCCGACCGCGTACAGCGGACGGAACACGAGCACCTTGCGGTGTTGGTGGCGTTCGAGCACCGCCTCCAGGCCCGCGCACAGGGCGAGCGCGGACTTGCCGGTCCCGGCCCGCCCGCCCATCGACACGATGCCGATCTCGGGGTCGAGCAACAGGTCGATGGCGATCCGTTGCTCGGCGCTGCGCCCGTGCACGCCGAACACGTCACGGTCGCCACGGACCAGGCGGACCTGCTTGTCCGCGGTGACCCGGCCGAGCGCGGACCCGCGGGGCGACATGATGACCAGACCGGTGTGGCAGGGCAGGTCGTGCACCACCTCGTGGTCGAGCAGGTGGTCGCCGTACAGGGTGGCCATCTCGTCGGCGTCCATCGCGACGTCGACCATGCCGGTCCAGCCGGACTCGACGACCATCTCCGCCTGGTACTCCTCGGCCTCCAACCCGACCGCGGAAGCCTTGACCCGCATCGGCAGGTCCTTGCTCACGACACTCACCCGGCGACCCTCGGCGGCGAGGCTGCGGGCCACGGCGAGGATCCGGCTGTCGTTGTCGCCGAGCCGGAACCCGGCGGGCAGCAGGGCCGGATCCGCGTGGTTGAGTTCGACCAGCAGGGTGCCGCCCTCGTCGCCGACCGGCACCGGAGCGTCCAACCGGCCGTGCCGCACCCGCAGGTCGTCCAGCAGGCGCAGGGCCTGCCGGGCGAAGTAGCCGAGTTCCGGATGGTGCCGCTTGGCCTCCAGCTCGGTGATCACGACGATCGGCAGGACGACCTCATGTTCGGCGAACCGCAGCAACGCCCGGGGGTCGGACAGCAGGACGGAGGTGTCGAGGACGAAGGTGCGACGCGGAGCCCCCGTCCCGGAGGGGTCCGGCCCGTCCGGTGAGGGTGCCGGTGCGGCAGGTGACGGCCGGTCGTCCGGGTCCCTGCGGTTAGCGCCTGGGGTGGTGGTCATCGCATCTCCCCTCACCGGGCATGCGGCACCGGTTGCCCGGCCCGTCCATGCGGTCACGACCTCGCTCTGACGGTACGCGACGGCACCGTCAGGACGGAACGGACCCGAACCACCCGACGGACCCGGACTCAGCGTCCGTCACTACGCACGGATCGTGCACAGGGCCACTGGTCCCGGACGACAGGCCCCGGGTGACACCGCCGAGTCGCCGTGTTCGGTTTCCCACCGCGTTCGGTTTCCTGCCGCGGTCGGTTTCCCGCCGCGGGCCGGCCCCGGCCGCCGGCCGGCCCGGCCACAACGCGCGCTCAGGTACCGAACCGGCGTTGGCGCTCCGAGTAGGACCGCAACGCCCGGAGGAAGTCGACCTTGCGGAAGTCCGGCCACAGCGCCTCGCAGAAGTAGAACTCGCTGTGCGCGCTCTGCCAGAGCAGGAACCCGGACAGGCGCTGCTCCCCGGAAGTACGGATGACGAGGTCGGGGTCAGGCTGGCCGCGGGTGTACAGGTGCTCGGAGATGTGCTCGATGTCGACGATCTCGGCGAGTTCCTCCAGCGAGGTTCCCCGGGCGGCATAGTCGTGCAGCATCGAACGCACCGCGTCGGTGATCTCCCGGCGCCCGCCGTACCCGACCGCGACGTTCACGTGCAGGCCGGTCACGTTCCGGGTCGCCGACTCCTGCTCCTTGAGTACCCCGGACAGGTGGTCCGGCAGTAGGTCGAGGGAACCGACCGGGTGCACCCGGTACCGGCCCGTCCCGGCGATCCGCCCGGTGAGGTCGGCGATGATGGTGAACAGCGCCGACAGTTCGCGCTCGGGTCGGGCGAGGTTATCCGTGGACAGCAGCCACAAGGTGACGACCTCGACCCCGACCTCCTCGCACCATCCGAGGAACTCCATGACGTTGTCGGCGCCGGCCCGGTGGCCGGCGCTGGTGTCCGTCCCCGACC
>JARRQM010000317.1:0-3377 GCA_037381765.1 Kineosporiaceae bacterium | reverse complement strand
TCCCTCGACAATGTCGCCCCACTGCGGGACGCGCGGGGTTTCGAGGTCGTCGTCGCCGATGTGGCCGCCGACCTACCGGTGGATGGGCCGGTCGACGCCGTCCTGCACTTCGCCTCACCGGCCTCCCCCACCGACTACCTCAAGTTCCCCCTGGAGACCCTGCGGACCGGGTCGAACGGCACCTTCCACGCCCTCGAACTCGCCCGCACCCACCAGGCCCGGTTCGTCCTCGCCTCCACCTCGGAGTCCTACGGCGACCCGCAGGTGCACCCGCAGCCGGAGACCTACTGGGGCAACGTGAATCCGGTCGGCCCCCGTTCGGTTTACGACGAGGCGAAACGTTTCGCCGAGGCCGCGACCATGGCCTACCGCCGCACCTACGGGCTGCGTTCCGGGATCGTCCGGCTGTTCAACACGTTCGGGCCGCGGATGCGCGCCCACGACGGGCGCGCCGTGCCGACATTCATCGTCCAGGCCCTCACCGGCGACCCGATCACCGTCGCCGGGGACGGTTCGCAGACCCGCTCCATCTGCTACGTCGACGACATCGTGGGCGGGATCGCCCGGATGGTCGACAGCGACGAGGCGGGTCCGGTCAACCTCGGCAACCCCGTCGAGGCCACCATCCTCGACCTCGCCCTGCAGATCCGGGACCTGTGCGGATCCCGTTCGGAGATCCATTTCGTGCCCCGCCCCGAGGACGACCCGACGACCCGGCAACCGGAGATCACTCTCGCCGCGCAGCTCCTCGGCTGGGAACCGACGACCCCGGTCGAGCGGGGACTGCGCCGGACCATCGACTGGTTCACCGCGGCCCGCGCCGAAGGACCCGGTCGGGTCGACGGGTCGGCCGTACTCGCCGAAGGACTCGGCGGCCGGACACTCCCGGAAGCCGCGGAGCAGGTCGTCGTCCGGTGAGCGGGTCGGCTCTCGCCCCGCCCCCGGCCCCACCGGTGCTGCGGTGCGCGCGGATCCCCATCACGGCCTGCACCCGGGAGGAAGCGGCCCACCTCGTGGTCGCGCTGGCGAGCGGGTCAGATCGGGGCGGCCCGGGAGACCCGGGCGGTTCCGGTCATCCGGGCGGTTCCGGCCGGGCGGGTGACTCCCGCAGTGCAGATGGCTCCCGCGGGGCGGGTGACTCCCGCAGGGCGGGTGTCGACGTGCACCTGTGCAACGCCTACACCCTCGCGCTCGCCGACCGGGATCCGGTGCTCCGCGACCTCCTCGTCACGGCGGCGGTGAACTTCCCCGACGGCAAGTCCGTCGTCTGGGCCAACCAGCTACTGCACCGCGGCCGGGAAGTCCCCGGGAACCGGGTCTACGGTCCCGATCTGTTCCTCGACGTCCTCGACACCGGGCAGGACGCCGGGTTGCGGCACTACCTGCTCGGCGGGTCCCCGGAGGTGCTCGCCGAGTTGCGCGCGCAGATCGCCCGGCGGTTCCCCCGGGCCGAGGTCGTGGGCGCGGAGAGCCCGCCGTTCCGGGAACGGGACGCCGCCGAACTCGCCGCGCAGGATGCACGGATCCGGGCCAGCGGCGCCCAGCTCGTCTGGGTCGGGTTGGGCACCCCGAAACAGGACCGGGAGGTCGCCCGGCTCGCCGCCACCGTGCCCGGGGTGCACCTCGCCGTCGGCGCCGCCTTCGACTTCGTCGCCGGGGCGAAACGGCAGGCCCCCGGCTGGCTGCAGGAACACGGGCTGGAATGGGTGTTCCGTCTGGTCAGCGAGCCCCGCCGGTTGTGGCGGCGGTACTTGTTCGGGAACACCCGGTTCCTGTGGGCGGTTGCCCGCAACGCCCGCCGGTGAGCAGCCCGGTTCGACCGGGAGGACGGCCCGGCGCAGGACCGCGCCCTCCGGTGAGGTGCACGGCCCGATGAAGATCGCCCTCGTCCACAGCTTCTATGCCTCGGCGAACCCGAGCGGGGAGAACCTCGTCGTCCGGGCCCAACGGGACGCGCTGCGCCGGGCCGGGCATCAGGCGCACCTCATCGCTGTGCACACCGACGACCTCGCGGGCCACCCCGGCTACCCGGTGCGCACCGCGCTCACCGTCGCCACCGGTTTCGGCCGGAACCCGCGGGAGGACCTGCACCGGCTCGACCCCGACCTGGTGCACGTACACACCCTCTTCCCCAACTTCGGCGACCGCTGGGTCCGGCACTGGGCCGGTCCGCTGGTGTGCACGGAGCACAACGTCCGGCCGGTCTGCGCCGCGGGCACATTCACCCGGGACGGCCGCCCCTGCACCGACTGCCTCACCGCCGGCAACCCCTTGCCGGCCCTGCGGCACCGCTGTTACCGGGGTTCCCTGGTCGCGACCGGGGCCCTCGCCTGGGCGCAGCGGGTTCCGGTGCCCCGCCGCCGGCTGCTGGCCCGCGCCGACGCCGTCATCGTCCCCGCCGAACGGTCCCGGGCCCTGTGGGCGGGCACCGGGCTGCCGGCTGAGCGGCTGACTGTCCTCCCGCACTTCGTCACCGGCCCGGACACCCCGCCGGATGTCGCCGGGCCGCGCGAGGGGTTCGTCTGGGTCGGCCGGCTCAGCCCGGAGAAGGGGCTGCCGGACCTGCTCCGGGTCTGGCCGGACACGCTGCCGCTGACCGTGCTCGGGGATGGCCCGCTGCGCGCGGAATGCGCCCGGATCGCCCCGGCCTCGGTGCGCTTCGTCGGCGCGGTCGCGCACCGGGACGTGCTGACCTGGCTGTCCCGGGCCCGGGCGCTCATCGTCACCACGGCATGTATGGAGACTTTCGGGCTGGTCCAGGCCGAGGCCGCGGCCTGCGGCACCCCCGTCGTCGCCGTCGACGGTTCGACCGTCGCCGACGCGGTCCGCGAACACGGCACCGGCGAAGTCGTCGACGCGACCGGTGCCACATCCGGCGGGACATCCGACGGGATGGTCGGCGGGACGGTCGGCGGCCGGTCCGGAAGCACGATCGGTGGCGCGCTCGCCGCGGTCCCCGACGCCGCGCAACGAGTCGCCGCCCACGGCGCTGAACTGCGCGCGCACTGCCGGGATGTGTACACCCGGGAGTACACCGAGGCGGTGTGGGTCCGTCGGGCCGAAGCCCGGTACCGGGCGGTCCTCGACGGCGACATGACGGCCGACGCGGTGCACCCGTCGCTCGCGGGTACCCGGCGACCTGAGTGAACCGCTTTGCACTGCCACCACCGGTGGGGGCACGGGGGACGGCCCGGGGCCCGGCGCTGCTGTCGTGCGCGCCCCACCCGCACCGGGCCGGTCAGTAGGCGAGCCGGTGCTTGAGGTAGCGGGCCAGGTGCCAGGTGTAGACACGCCGGGTGCACCAGGGACGATGCCGCCACCGGGCGAAAGGAAGGACCTGCGGCGGGTTG
The DNA here is from genome assembly GCA_037381765.1 of Kineosporiaceae bacterium. GTDB lineage: Bacteria > Actinomycetota > Actinomycetes > Actinomycetales > Kineosporiaceae > JARRQM01. The sequence continues at coordinate 27 of JARRQM010000317.1, read as the reverse complement.
TCCGCGGCTGCCGTGCGGGCGCTGCGG
>JARRQM010000316.1:0-6342 GCA_037381765.1 Kineosporiaceae bacterium | reverse complement strand
TGACGGCGAACAGGTCCGCCGCCACCGCGACCGCGTCGGTGCCCCGCCCGGACAGCAAGCCATCCAGCTGTTCCTGGCCGGCGGCCATCGACTCCCGGCTCGCGCCGCGCATCAGGCCCCCTGCCCCGCCGGTTCGGCCCGCTCCAGGTCGTCGAGGAAACGCTCGACGACCCGGCTGCTACGCGCCTCGTCGGTGAGGGACTCCCCGACGATCCGCGATGCGAGGTCGGTGGCCAGTTGCCCCACCTCGGTGCGCAGCTGGACGAGAGCCTGCTGGCGCTCGGCCTGGATCTGCTGCTGCGCCGCCGCCGAGATGCGCTCCGCCTCGGCCTGGGCCTGCTCCCGCATCTCCGCGACGATGGCCGCACCTTCGGTGCGGGCCTCCTCACGGATCCGCCCGGCCTCGGCGCGGGCGGAAGCCAGCTGCTCCTGGTATTCCTGCAGCGCGGCCGCCGCCTCGGCCTGGGCCTGCTCGGCCTTGGCGATCCCGCCTTCGATCGCGGCGGTCCGCTCGGCGTAGATCTCCTCGAAGCGCGGCACCACGTACTTGCGCACCGCCCAGTAGACGATGGCGAAGAACACCAGACCCACGATCAGTTCCGCGGGATGCGGAATGATCGGGAGCTGACCGCCCCAGCCGTTGCCCTCCTCAGAGGTGGTTTCGGCGGCCTCGGCGAACACCGCGGTCACTGCTGCGTTCACGTCCGTCCTCCCTCGACGTCGCGCCCGTTCGTGATTCGGCGGGTCAACTCTTGAAGACGAACATGAACACGAGGCCGAACAGGGCCAGTGCCTCAGCCAGGGCGAACCCGGTGAAGGCGATGGTCTGCAGCATGCTCTTGGCCTCGGGCTGGCGGGCCACCCCGTTGATGTAGGCCGCGAAGATGAGGCCGATGCCGATGCCGGGGCCGATGGCGGACAGGCCGTAGCCGAGGATGGCGATGTTGCCGGTCATGGTGTCGGGATCCTTTCGATTCCGGTCGTTTCCGGGGCTGGTGGGCGGTACGGATCAGTGCTCGTCGGAAACCGCACCCGCGAGGTACAGCGCGGCGAGCAGGGTGAAGATGTAGGCCTGGAGGAACTCGACCAGGACCTCGAAGAACGACATCACGATCGTGAACAGGAAGGACAGCGCTCCCGCCGCCTTGTTCGGCGTCGTGGAGTGCAACAACAGGTATTCACCACCGAGGGTGAACACGAGCAGGAGCAGGTGGCCGGCGAACATATTGCCGAAAAGTCGCAGGGCGAGAGTGACCGGCCGGGTGATGAAGTAGGTGATGAACTCCAGCGGCCACATGAGCGGCAGGATCCACCCCGGAAGTCCGGGCGGGACCAGGCTCTTCATGTACCCGACGACGCCCTTCCGGCGGAACGACACCGTCTGGTAGACGATGTAGACGAGGATGGTCAAGGCGATCGGGAAAGCGATCCTGCTCGTCGTCGGGAACTGGATGAACGGGATGACCCCGAACAGGTTGTTCACCAGGAGCACGGTGAACAGGGTGAACAGGAACGGGACGAACTTGAGGAACTCCTTGCTGCCGATGATGTCCCGGGCCACGGAGTTGCGGACCAGCCCATACGCGGACTCGGCGAGGAACTGCGCCTTGCCGGGGACCACCGTGAGGCGACGTGCCAGGACGGTGAGGAAGGCGATGATGAGGACGACCGAGATCGCCATCACCACCGAGGGGCGAGTCAGCGCGTAGGCGCCGTCGCCGATCAGCGGCTGCCAGAAGTCGTGGACGCCGGGGGCCTCGAAACTGTCAGCGCGTGCGGCAAGCAGGACGCTCACGAGGTCTCCTCACTCACGTGTGACTGCGGGTGTCGGCAGGACACCACGGGCGGTTCAGGACGGATTTGGCACCGGACCCGGACGGATGGGAACGATTCCGACCGGACGGACGTTGCATGCCCTCGCGGAGAAAGCTCCATCCGGGCCGCGCACCACACCCCGTCCAGGTACATCACCTGCACCTGCACTTCACCACGGGGTCCGGTGGCGGAGGAGAGTCGGCCGGTCACCATCCACGGCCGAAGCACAACGGCGGTGGGCGTCCTCGTCCATCGGTGCTGACCCTATCAGCGCCGCGATATCGCTCACCGACGGGGGGCTGCCTGACGTGCCGGATTCCGTCGCGCCCCGCAAGCGGGCGCGGGCACCGGGACACCGGGCCCGCACCGACCCCGGCACACCGCCCCGGCGTCAGACCGGCTCATCCCACACTGTCTGGCGGGCCCGGCGGACGGCCCGCATCACCCCCACCGACCAGCCCAGGACGGCCCCGCCGAACCCTGCGGCCAGCCCCTCCCCGGACACCGCAGACCAGGCCCCCACCTGCACCGATACCAGCCACAGCGCGGACATGACGAGCGAGTAGGTGCCGATCGCCGCCCCCATCGCGGCAACCGGCGACCACCGTCGGGAGATCCGCATCAACCCCGGCACGACGGCGAGTGCGGGCAGCGCCAGCACCGCCCCGATCAGGGCACCTGCGGCGTGACGTGTGCCGAACATCACGGCCGGCACGGATATCGCGGCGGCCAGGACGAGAGCGTGGCCGAGCCCGCCGAACAACATCGCGGTCGCCGGATCCCGCCGCCGGAACCGCAACGGCCCCGTGGTCACGGGGTACTCCCCGACCCGGCCCCGGTCCCGGTCCCGGAACGGCGCCCGCGCAACGGCCCGAGGGTCAATCCGACGGCGACCACGACGGCGATGACGCCACCGATGAGGGCGGCCCCGAGGTCGATGAAGGCGACCGAGGCGACACCGAAGGCGACGATCGCCGTCCACATGTACATGATGATCACGGCCCGGACGTGGCTGTGCCCGAGGGCGAGCATCCGGTGGTGCAGGTGCATCTTGTCCGGGTGCCACGGCATCCGCCCGGCCCGGGTGCGCCGGACCACGGCCAGCCCGAGGTCGATCAGCGGCAGCGCGAGCACCGCGAGCGGGACACACCCCGACCAGGGCCGCGGTGACCAGGGAAGCCAGGGAGGAGTAGTCCTCCGGGGAGGCGTCCTTGCTCAGCAAGTAGGAGTAGACGAAGAAGGCCGACCCGGCGATCCCGACGATCCCCGCGGCGAGCCCGTCCAACCCGTCGACGAAATTCACCGCGTTGATGGTGAGCACGACGATCAGCACGGTGAGCACGAGGAGCATGCCCGTCGACGGGATGAGCACCCCGCCGATCGGCAAAGACAGCAGCTGCACCCCCTTCCAGGACATCAACACGGCGGCGACCGCCTGCCCGGCGAGTTTCGTCACCGCGTCGAGGCTCCACAGGTCGTCCATCACCCCGATGGCCCACACCGCGGTCGCCCCGAGCAGGACCCCCCACGGCGCCCCGTCCGCGAAGATCTGCGCGAGGAACGGGGTGCGGCTGGCGATGATCAGGGCGGCGGCGAAACCGAGCAGCATCGCGGTACCGCCCATCCGCGGGACGGGCACGGTGTGCACGTCCCGGTCGCGGACCGGGGTGATCGCCCCGACCCGCCGGGCCACCCGCCGCACCAGCGGGGTGGCGAGGTAGGTCACCGCGAAGGCGACGAGGGTGACGAAGAGGTACGCCTTCACCGGGTGCCCGCCTCCACCGTTCCCGGCGGGGCGAGGATCTCCCCGACCACCGCCGCCAATTCTCCCGTCCGGACCGCCCCCGGCCGCAGCACGCGGGGGACCGGACCGGTCACGTCGACGATGGTGGACGGTTCGCCCCCGGGCAGCGGGCCCACGTCCAGGTACGCCGTCACCGCCTCGCCGAGCGCCGCCTCCGCCACGTCACAGCCGGTCGGGGCCGCGGCCCCGACCGGGCCGGCCCCGGTCACCGCCATCGGCCCGACCCGGTCGAGTAGTTCCAGGGCCAGGGGGTGCAGCGGGACCCGGACCGCGACCGTGCCCCGAGCCGGACCGAGATCCCAGTCCAGGGTCGGCTGGGCGCGGCAGACCAGGGTGAGCGGGCCGGGCCAGAAGGCCTCGGCGAGTTCCCGGGCAGGACCGGACAGGTCGGCGGCGAGACCGTCGAGGGTGCCGGTCCGGGGAATGAGCACCGGCGGAGCCGCCGCCCGATCCCCGCCCCTGGCCGCACGCAACCCGTCGATCCCGGCCCGGGAGAAGGCATCACAGCCGAGGCCGTACCCCGTGTCGGTGGGCAGCACGACGAGCCCGTCGGCGGCCAACGCGGTGACCGCGGTGGCGAGGGCGTTGCCCCGAGCCGCCGGCTCCCGGCAGTCGAAGCGGTAACTCACGGAGCCAGTCTCGCACCGTCGCGGCGGCGGCGGACCACCAGCATCCGGGGACGCCCGGTGAGGTCGGGTTCGGTACGGGCGCCTTCCCAGGACTCCCCCGCGGCGAGCGCCCGGATACCGGGCCCCTGCGTGTCGGCGTGTTCCAGGACGAGCAGCCCGCCGGGCACGAGCAGACCCCGGGCCGCGGCGAGTACCGCGGTGGGAAGGTCCAAACCGTCCGTCCCGCCGCCGTAGAGCGCGACGTCCGGGTCGTGTTCGGCAACCTCGGGGTCGACCGGCCGGGCCCCGTCCGGAATGTACGGGGGGTTGGCGACGACGACGTCGACCTGCCCCGCGAGGTCGGCGAGCACCCCGGTGTCGGCGCCCCGGACGTCCCCGAGCCGCAGGTCGATGCGCCCGGCCCGGCCCGGCCCGGGGTCGCCGAGGTTCACCCGTGCCCAGGCGTGCGCCTGCGGGTCGAGTTCCAGCGCGACGACCCAGGCCGCGGGCTGTTCGGTGGCCACGGCGAGGGCGATCGCCCCCGATCCGGTGCACAGGTCGACGACGAGCGCCGACCCGGTGGCGGCGACCCGCCGGGCCGTCTCCTGCACCGCGACCCCGGCCACCGCTTCGGTCTCCGGGCGCGGCACGAACACGCCCGGGCCGACCCGCAGCTGCACGGTCCGGAACCCGGCCCGGCCGGTGAGGTGCTGCAACGGGATGCGGGCGGCGCGCTGGTCGAGCAGGTCGGTGAACCGGTCCCGGGCATCCGCCGGGATCACCGCCCCGGACAAGACCCGGGCCTGCACCTCACCCCGACCGAGACCGAGTACGTGCGCGGCGAGCAGTTCCGCATCGACCCGGGGGGTCGGCACCGCGGCGTCGGCGAGCCGGGCCGTCGCCGCGCGGAGCAACCCGTCCAACCTGTCCAACCCGTCCCGCCCGTCAGGCCCGTCCCCGGGACGGGAGGTGGCCCCGGGCGCCGGTGCGGGTCCCGAGCCCGGTCCGTTCACCCGGCGGCCCCGCCGGGGCCGCCCGCGCCCGCCCCGGTCAGCCGGGCCGCCTCATCAGCGTCCAGGCAGGACCCGATCACCGCGTCGAGATCACCGTCCAGCACCTGGTCAAGGTTGTATGCCTTGAATCCGGTGCGGTGGTCGGCGATCCGGTTCTCCGGGAAGTTGTACGTGCGGATCCGCTCGGACCGGTCGACGGTGCGCACCTGGGAGCGGCGGGTCGCCGCGGCCTCGGCCTCGGCCTGTTCGGCGGCGATGGCGTGCAGCCGGGCCCGGAGGATACGCAGCGCCTGTTCCCGGTTCTGCAGCTGGGACTTCTCGTTCTGGCAGGACACGACGATCCCGGTGGGCAGGTGAGTGATCCGGACCGCGGAGTCGGTGGTGTTCACGCTCTGCCCGCCGGGGCCGGAGGACCGGAACACGTCGACCCGCAGATCCTCCGGATGGACGTCGACCTCGACATCCTCGACCTCGGGGAGGACGAGCACCCCGGCCGCGGAGGTGTGGATCCGACCCTGGGACTCGGTCACCGGGACCCGCTGCACCCGGTGCACGCCGCCCTCGTACTTGAGCCGGGCGAACACCCCGGCCCCGGGATCCGGGACGCCACGGGACTTCACCGCGACCGCGACGTCCTTGTAGCCGCCGAGGTCGCTGTGCGTGGCGTCGAGTACCTCGGTGCTCCAGCCGAGGCGCTCGGCGTAGCGCAGGTACATGCGCAGCAGGTCCCCGGCGAACAGGGCGGACTCCTGCCCGCCCTCCCCCGCCTTGATCTCGACGATCACGTCCCGGTCGTCATCGGGGTCGCGGGGGACGAGCAGCTGTTGCAGGGTCTCCCGGTGTTCCTCGACGGCCCGGGCGAGCGCGGGCATTTCCTCAGCGAACGCCGGGTCCTCCACGGCGAGTTCCTCGGCGGCCCGCAGGTCCCCGGCCGCCTCGGTCCAGGCCCGGTAGGCCCGGGCCACGGCGGTCAACCGGGCGTAACGCCGCCCGAGCACTTTGGCCCGTCCCGGCTCGGCGTGCACGCCGGGATCGGACAGCTGGCGTTCCAGCTCGGCGTGCTCGTCGAGGAGCGGGCGGACGGCGTCGACCAGCGCCGGGT
>JARRQM010000315.1:4934-6664 GCA_037381765.1 Kineosporiaceae bacterium | reverse complement strand
CAATTCTGAGCCAAAACTCCTGTGATGGCTATCAAGTTAGATTTGATCCCCCATGCGTGAGATGGCCATAACTCCTTCGTGCGAACTAGGACCGCGACCACCTCACCGGAGCCGGACGGATCGTCGTCAAGGTCGGGTCGTCCTCGCTGACCACCCGGGACGGGGGGATCGACGAGGCACGCCTGGAGGCCCTCGTCGCCGTGCTCGCGAAGCGCCGCGCCGCCGGCGGCGAGGTCGTGCTGGTCTCTTCCGGGGCGATCGCGGCGGCCCTGGCGCCGCTGGGGCTGCCGGTGCGCCCGCGCGATCTCGCGACCCAGCAGGCTGCGGCCAGCGTCGGGCAGGGGTTGCTGCTCGCCCGGTACACCCAGGCGTTCGCCCGGTACGGGTTGGCCGTCGGGCAGGTCCTGCTCACCGCCGACGACCTGGTCCGGCGCACGCACTACGCGAATGCCCGGCGGACCCTGTCCCGGCTGCTCCGGCTCGGCGTGCTCCCGGTGGTCAACGAGAACGACACGGTGGCCACGCACGAGATCCGGTTCGGTGACAATGACCGGCTCGCCGCGCTCGTCGCGCATCTGGTGCGGGCCGACGCCCTCGTGCTGCTCTCCGACGTGGACGCGCTCTACGACCGTCCCCCGGGGCGGCCGGGGGCTTCCCGGATCGTTCGGGTGGACGGGCCGGAGGAACTCGACGGGGTGCGGATCGGCCGGACCGGTTCCGCGGGGGTGGGGCTCGGCGGGATGGTCACGAAGGTCGAGGCGGCGGCGCTCGCGACGACCGCCGGGATCCCCACCCTGCTCGCCTCCGCGGCGCGCGCGGACGAGGCCCTGGGCGGCGCCGATGTGGGCACCTGGTTCCCGGCGTCGGGCGGGCGTCCGGCGAGCCGGCTGCTCTGGCTCGCCCATGCGGCCCGGCCGGCGGGGCGGCTCGTCCTGGATGAGGGGGCCGTCGCCGCCGTCGTCGACCGGCGGATGTCGTTGCTGCCGGCCGGGGTGACCCGGGTGGAGGGGACGTTCCGGGCGGGCGAAGCGGTCGAGCTCGTCGACCCGGAGGGATGTCCGGTGGCGCGGGGGCTGGTGAACTTCGACTCCGCAGAGTTGCCGGCCCTGCTCGGGCGCTCGACCCGGGAGCTGGCCAGGGAACTCGGTGCCGGCTACGAGCGCGAAGTGGTGCATCGGGACGATCTGGTCGTTCTCGGGGCCGGGCGCCCCCGTCGACGCCGGAACCGCCCCGGCTCCCCGGAATAGCCGAGCGTGACATTTGCAACTCTGTGCAATTGTCGACAATTCGTAGCAGAATCCTCACGGACTGGTGACTGGTAGGGCCGGTCGGGTGATCCAATCACGCCCGTTGACCTGCGGAAACGGTGGGTCCAAGGGGTTCGGACGGGATCGTCCCCGACTTCGCCACGCCGGAGGTCTTTCCGGCCAAACCAGTGACGGAACGGGGGTTGACCTGCTGCACTGGAGAGGTGCCCAAGCATGACGACGAATGCCTGGCAACCCTGACCCCGTTGCGGGGGATCACCCTCGGTACCTCACGGCCACCCGACCCTACGGAGCGTGTCGAGGAGCCTGCACTGTGGTTCGTCACGGTCACCGTCGGTGGGGACCGGGTCCGGGCCAACTCGGTCCGGGAAGGCCTGGAACGGCTGAGCCTCGAACAGCCCTTCCTCGTCTCCGCCGGGTATGCGAGCAGCCGGGCCGAGGTCCGGTACTGGGATGAGTCCG
>JARRQM010000315.1:0-4904 GCA_037381765.1 Kineosporiaceae bacterium | reverse complement strand
TTGTGGTCGGACCATGAGGTGAGCGCCGGGCTGCCGGCGTGGCGGGTGGTCGGCCTCGAAGTGGTGGACCGGGACACCGCCCGGCGCCGGTGGAGCACCGAACCGAACCTCCAGGTCGTCGGGCTCGGCGAGATCCGTCCGATGGACGGCCCGGACAACTGACGGCCCGGCCCGCGCACCGTCCGGGCAGTGCACCGTCCGGGCAGTGCACGGCCCGGCCCCGGACTCCGGGCGGTCCGGTCGCACCGGGGCCCGGTCCGGTCACCGGTGGCGTACCGTTGGCGGCCGCGCCGGGGCCACCCGGCTTCCCGGACGGGAACCGGGGACGGCGGGCCGCCCCCAACGCCGTAGGCTGGCGCCATGACCCTTGCTGACGCCGAGTCCGCCGTGGCCGCTGACCCGGTCCGTGAGGCGGTTCTCGACGTGTGCCGCCGGGCCCGTACCGCCTCGCGCGCGCTCGCCACCGCCTCCCGGGAGACCAAGGACACCGCCCTCGCCGGCATCGCCGACGCCCTCGTCGCCGCCACCGACCGGATCGTCGAGGCGAATGCCCGCGACCTGGCCCGCGGCGAACGGGACGGGATGCCGGTCAGCCTGCGCGACCGGCTGCGCCTGGACGGGCCGCGGATCGCCGCGGTGGCCGACGCGGTGCGCGAGATCGTCGCCCTGCCCGACCCGGTGGGGGAGGTGGTACGCGGGTCGACCCTGCCGAACGGGCTGCGGCTACAGCAGCGGCGGGTGCCGATGGGGGTGATCGGCATGGTGTACGAGGCGCGGCCGAACGTCACCGTGGACGCCGCCGCCCTCGCCCTGAAGAGCGGAAACGCCGCGGTGCTCCGCGGTGGTCACGCCGCCGAGGAGTCCAATGCGGTCCTCGTCGACGTGATGCGGACCGCCGTGGAGGGGGCCGGCCTGCCGGCCGACGCGATCGGCACGGTCGACCCGTGGGGTCGGGAAGGCGTCGGGCACCTGATGCGAGCCCGGGGCCTCGTCGACCTGCTCGTACCGCGCGGCGGCGCCGGACTCATCCAGGCCGTCGTCGAGAACGCGACGGTTCCGGTGATCGAGACCGGCACCGGGAACTGTCACGTCTACGTCGACGCCTCCGCCGATCTCGACCAGGCCCTGGCGATCGCGATGAACTCCAAGGTGTCGCGGCCCAGCGTGTGCAATGCCGCCGAGACCCTGCTCGTGCACGTCGATGCGGCCGCGGCGTTCCTCCCGCAGGTGCTGCCCGCCCTTGCCGGTGCCGGGGTGCGGCTGCACGTCGACGAGGCGACCGCGACCGTCGCCGACGGACTCGGGATCGCCGTGGAACCGGCCACCGAGGAGGACTGGGCGACGGAGTACCTCGCCCTGGAACTCTCCGTCGGTGTCGTCGACTCCCTCGATGCGGCGATCGAGCACGTACGCACCTATTCCAGTGGGCACACCGAGGCGATCTGCACGTCGGACCTGCGGGCCGCGGACCGGTTCGTCGCCGGACTCGACTCCGCCGTCGTCGCCGTCAACGCTTCCACGAGCTGGGTCGTGACCGGCGACGGTCACGTCCGGGGCTGAGCGGGGGTCGCCGGGTGGACGGTACAGAGGTCCGCAAGCTCACCGAGCTGGAGGACCGGCACTGGTGGTACCAGGAGCGGCGGTACCTGATCGGCGCGGCGGTCCGCGGGATGACCCCGGGGCGGGCCCTGGACGTCGGCGCGGCGGGCGGCGGGAACTCCCGGGTGCTGCTGCAGCACGGGTGGCGTGCCGCAGCCCTGGAATACGGCAGCGCCGGGGCCGAAGTGTGCACGGAACGCGGGGTCCCGGTGCTCCGCGGGGACGCCACCCGGCTACCGGTCAGTGACGCGAGCCTCGACCTCGTCGTGGCCTACGACGTGCTCGAACACCTCGATGACGACAAGTCGGCGGTGCAACAGATCTTCGAAGCGCTCCGCCCGGGCGGGACGTTCCTCGTCGCGGTACCCGCCGACCCACGGCTGTGGTCACCGCATGACGTTGCCGTCGGGCACGTCCGCCGCTACACCCGCGCCGAACTGGAGTCCCTGCTCACCGGTGCCGGGTTCGTCCTGGACGAGGTACGCAGCTGGATGGTGCTGCTCCGGCCCGCGGTGGCGGTACACCGGCGCACCGCCGGGGGCAGCGACCTGGAACACGTCCCGGGCTGGCTCAACGCCATGTTGCGCGGCGTCGTCGCCCTGGAACGGTTCCTCCCCGTGGACCGGCTGCCCGGGGTGTCCCTGATGGTCCGTGCCCGTCGCCCGTAGCGGCCGGGTTCCCCGCGGGGTGCGGCGCGGTTGTTGCGCGGGCTATTCCCCGGGGTGCGTCGCCGTCGGCGGTTGTGTTCCGTCCGGACCGGTCGTCCCTCCCGGGGACGCCTGCTCATCGCCGGCGAGGGAGTCGTAGGCGACGTGGTAGGAGGGCCGCCCCTGCAACTGGGTGTACATCCGGCCGACGTACTCCCCGAGCAGGCCGAGGGAGAGCAACTGCACGGTGCCGACCGCGGCGACGGCGACGAACGTTGACGTCCTCCCGGGGACGGTGCGTCCGCTGAGGAAGGCGAGTACGGCGAAGGCGAGGAGCAGCGCGGTCGCCGCGGCCCCACCCAGACCGAACCAGGTGGCCAGGCGCAACGGGGTGACGGAGAACCCGGTGAGGCTGTCGACGGTGAGCCGGACCATCCAGGACAGCGGGTACTTCGTCTGCCCGGCGGCCCGCACCTCCCGCCGGTAGGGGACTTCGGTGCTCGGGAAGCCGAGGGCCGGCACGATCAAGCGGAGTACCCGGTTGTGTTCCGGGAGGGCGTTCACCGTGTCCACGGTGGCCCGGCTCATCAGCCGGAAGTCACCGGCCTCGGCCCGCACGTGGGAACCCACGAGCCGGCGCATCAGCCGGTAGTAGCCGCCCGCGGTGATCCGCTTGAACGCCGAGTCGGTGGACCGGTCCGAGCGCACCCCGTAGACGACGTCGACGGCGGAGCCGCGGGCGGCGGCGAGCATGTCGGCGAGGACCTCCGGGGGGTCCTGCAGATCCGCGTCGAGGCTGGCCACCCAGTCGCCCCGGGCCAGCTGCAGTCCGGCGGACAATGCGGCCTGGTGCCCGGCGTTGGCCCGCAGCCGGACGACCCGCAGCTGCGGCCACTCCCGCCGGTACCGCTGCAGCAGGACCGGGGTGGTGTCACGGCTGCCGTCGTCGACGATGACGACCTCGTAGGTCGCACCGAGCCCGTCGAGGACCGGACGTAGCCGCGGAACGAGCAGCGGGAGGGTCTCCTCCTCGTCGTAGGCGGGGATCACGACACTCAGGTGGGGGTGTGGCACGGCGCTCGCTCGTCTCCGCAGGTGCTGACGCCCGGGAAGGCTCCCGGGCTGGTTCTCCGGCTGGTTCGCCAGGTGATTCTCCGGTGATGCAGGGGCGGTTCGCGGCGGTGTGTCCGGTCCCGGGTGGGCTTCCGGGGCCCGACCGGCGGACCGGGTTCGGGCGGTACCGGACCGGTACGCCGTGCGACACTCTCTCATCGGAGCGGGCAAGGACGTGAACCCGGTGGCAGAGTGAGCCCATCGGGGTGGCCCGCGGCAGCCGAGGGAAGGGGACGCCGTCGATGTCCGGCACCGCGCGCAGCGCCATCGGCGCTCTGCCCGGCGTCCCTCGTGCCTGCCATGGCGTTGGCACGCGGCGCTGAACCGGCCGGATCCGTGCGTCCGAAACCGATCCGGCTCGGGGTGATGGGCGGCACCTTCGACCCGATCCACCACGGCCACCTCGTCGCGGCCAGCGAGGTCGCGAACGCGTGTGGGCTCGACGAGGTCGTTTTCGTGCCGACCGGCACCCCGTGGCAGAAAGAAACCCAAGGGGTGTCCCCGGCGGAACACCGGTACCTGATGACGGTGATCGCGACGGCCTCGAACCCGCGGTTCACGGTGAGCCGGGTCGACGTCGACCGGGACGGGCCGACCTACACCATCGACACCTTGCGCGATCTGCGGGCGGAACATCCGGAGTCGGAGCTGTACTTCATCACCGGGGCGGATGCCCTCGGCCGGATCCTCTCCTGGAAGGACAGCGAGGAACTGTTCGGTCTCGCCCACTTCGTCGGGGTGACCCGTCCGGGGCACACCCTCGACGACGCCGGGCTGCCCCCGGACCGGGTGAGCCTGATGGAGGTCCCGGCGATGGCGATCTCGTCGACGGACTGCCGGGAGCGGGTGGCCCGCGGCGAACCCGTCTGGTATCTCGTCCCGGACGGGGTGGTCCAGTACATCGCGAAGTACGGGCTGTACCGGGGCGTGGGGGAGTGGCCGGAACGGGGACGGTGACTTCGGGGAGCCCGTTCCCGGGTGGTCCGGGAACTCGGTGGGGCGGGCCCGGCGGGACGCCCTAGGCTGGGCGGCCTGACGTTCCACGAAAGGTGCCGTGTTGACCGCCTCCACCCGAGCGCTCGAACTCGCCCGCGCGGCAGCGCTCGCCTCCGCCGACAAGCTCGCCACCGACATCGTCGCCCTCGACGTGAGCGATCAACTCGTCATCACCGACGTGTTCCTGGTGGCTTCGGCGCCCAACGACCGGCAGGTCCGGGCGATCGTCGACGGCGTCGAGGAACGCCTGCTCCAGCTGTCCGCGAAACCGGTGCGCCGCGAAGGACAGCAGGAAGGACGCTGGGTGCTGCTGGACTTCGGCGAGGTCGTCATCCACATCCAGCACGAAGAGGAACGGCAGTATTACGCCCTGGAACGGCTGTGGCGGGACTGCCCTGTAGTGGACCTGCCCGAGGAGGTCCGCCGGCCCCGCGGCGGCGACGCGTGAGCGTCACCCGGGTGGTGTGCTGGCGACACGGCCGCACCGCGCACAACCACACCGGAACCGGGCAGGGACAACTCGACGTCCCCCTCGACGAGGTGGGGCAC
>JARRQM010000314.1:0-3388 GCA_037381765.1 Kineosporiaceae bacterium | reverse complement strand
GGTGCGATCGTCCTCCGGCACGCCCGCAACCACGGTAAGGCTGCGGCGATGCAGTCCGGTGCCGAACGGGTGGCGATCCTCGACACGGAGCGTCCCGCCCCGTCCGGACGGCCCCGGGCCCTCCTGTTCGTCGACGCCGACCTGCGCGGGACCGCAGCCGGGACGGCCCCGCTCACCGGCCCGGTTCTGGCCGGGGAGGCCGATCTCAGCATCGCCGTCCTGCCGGCCCAGTCCCGGCCCGGGGGCGGGCACGGGTTCGTCGTCGGGCTCGCCCGCAAAGGCATCGTCGACGCCACCGGGTGGACACCGGTCCAGCCGCTGTCCGGGATGCGCTGCCTGAGCCGCGCCGCCTTCGAAGCGGCCCGGCCGCTCGCCCGCGGCTGGGGGGTTGAGGCGGCCATGACGATCGACCTGCTCACCGCCGGATACCGGGTCGTCGAGGTGCCGTGCGTGCTACAGCACCGGGTGACTGGTGCGGACTGGCGTGGCCAGCTGCACCGGGCCCGGCAGTACCGGGACGTCGCCCTCGCCCTCGGGGTCCGCCGCCTGCGCCGGGAGACCCCGCTGCGCTGGTTCGCCGGGTTCCCCCGGCTGCGGTGAACACCCGGGGCCGGGCCCGCGGGGCGGCCGGCGCCGGGGTGTCCGCGGTGCTCCTGTTCGCCCTCGTCGCCGGGTTCGGGGAGTCCGCGGCAGTGCCCGGTCTCGGCCCGGCGACCGCCCTACCACCCTGGGACCTGGCCGCGCACCCACCGTCCGGGCTGGTCACCGTGCTCCTGGTGGCCGCGCACCTGCTGGGCGCCGCCGCCGTATGGTCCGGCCTGCGGGTACTCCGGGACGGCGGCCGGCTGCCGGTGCGAGCCGCCGCGGTGGCCGGGGTCGCCGCCGTCGCCCTGCTCACCGCAGTCCCCCCGCTCGGCTCGGCCGACCACCTGTCCTACGTCGCCTACGGGCGGATCGCCGCAGCCGGGGACGACGCGTACGCGGTACCGCCGGGAGACTGGCGTGGCGGCACCGACCCGGTCGCCGGGGCCGTCCAACCCCCGTGGGAACGCACCCCGAGCGTGTACGGGCCGGTCGCCACCGCCGTCCTCGGCGCGGTCGCCGAGGTCGGCGGCGGGTCCCTGCGCCGCACCGTGTGGGCCTGGCAGCTGCTCTGCGGTGCCGCGTACCTGCTCGTCGGGGCCCTGCTCGCGGCGGCGGCCCGACCGGGCCCGGCCCGGTCCCGGGTGTTGCTGCTGTGGACGTTGAACCCGCTCCTGCTCGGGCAGCTCGTCCTCGGCGCGCACCTCGACGTGCTCGCCGCCGCCGCGGCCGTCGCCGGGGTCCTCCTGGCCGCCCGGGTGCCGCTGCTGTCCGGGGCGATGCTCGGGGCCGCCGCCGGGATGAAGGCGCCGTACGCCCTCGCCGGGCTCGCCGCCCTGTGGGTGTTGCGGGACCTGCCGTGGCGGGACCGGGTGCTGCGGGCCGGGGCCGGCGCGGTCGGGGGACTGGCCGTGCTCGCACCCGCCTACCTGTGGGCCGGACCGCACGTCCTCGACCAGCTCGGCCGGGCCAGCCGGATGACCTCGATGGCCACGCCGTGGCGGGCACTGGCGAACCTGATCGACCTCGGTTTCGGAACGGGGGCCGGCCGGGCGGTGGCCGTCCCGGTGTCCTTCGTCCTCGCGACCGGGCTGGTGTTCCTGCTCCGCCCCGGGGTGGGGGCGGTGCCGCCGGGGGTTCCGGGCCGTACCGGCGAGGCGGTCCGCTGGTACCTGCTGCTCGCCTTCGCCTGGGTGGCCTCCGCCCCGTACGCGCTGCCCTGGTACGACGCGATGGTGTGGGCGCCGCTCGCGCTCGCCGGGGCGTCCTGGCTGGATGCGGCGGTGCTCGCCCGACTCACCGTGCTCGGTCTCGCCTACGTCCCGGGCCGGGTCGTCGGCATGTCCCCGGTGGTCGAGCAGGTGACTCTGGGCGGGCGCCGGTACGTCGCGCCGGTGCTGGTCCTCGCCGTCCTGCTCGCGGTGCTCCGCCGGGCGGTCCGGGACCGGCGGGAGGCGCGTGGCAGCGGCCCGGGCCGGGGGAGGCCCGGGGAACCGGACGGGCCGGGGGACCAGGGGGACCCTGGGGCCCCTGGGGACCTGGCGGACCTGTCCGGGCGGCCGTTCAACGGGTCCGGGGTTTCGCCGCGCGGCGGGCCGCCCGTACCGCCGCCGCCGCCCGGTCGGCGTCCGCCAGCTCCTGCGCCCTGAGCGCGGCGACGAGGGTCAGCGGCAGCACGAGCATGCTCACGGCCACCGGGATCCCCACCCCGGAGTCGTTGCCGAGGAACCCGATCAGCGCGATCAGTCCGGCCGCGGCCAGCCCGGGCCGGAGCAGCGGGAACCTCCGGTACGCCTCGGCGACGGAGCCGAGGCGGAACCGGGCCGGTGCGGCCAGTGCCGCGACGACGACGACGGCGGCGGCCGCGGCGAGCAACCCGAGCGGGCCGAGCAGCATGTCCAGGTTGGTTCCGAGTTTGCGGCCGAGGATCGGTCCGGCGCCGCCGTCGATCAGGCTCTGCACGAACCGGCCCAGATGGGTGCGGTTGCGGGCCGGCCGCGACCAGTCGAACAGGGACAGTCCGACGAGTGCGGCGACGGCGACGGCGCCGGTCGCCACGGCCCGCCACCGGGTGATCCGTGCCCCGGCGACCCGGAACCCGAACACGGTGAAACCGATGATCAGCGCCACCGGTCCGCCGAAGTCGCTGCCCCAGCCGGGGGTCCCGTCCAGTACGGCCGCGGCCGTACCCACCGCGGCGACCAGGCCCACGGCCCACCGGATCCGCCCCCGGCGGCGCAGGGCGTCGGCCCCGGCCAGCGCCGCGAGCAGGGCCCCCGTGGCGAACACGGCGAACCCCTGGTTGCCGAACCCGTAGAAGCGGCCGCCGATCAGCGGGTGCTGGCCCATCAGTCCGAGCAGTTCCAGTCGCGCCCCGGTCAACACGTCTGCGGCGAGCACGAGCATGGTGACCGCGCCGACCGCCCCCAACGGGCCGAACGGGGCCGCCCGCCACGGGCCGAGCGCGGCCAGGGCGGTGACCGTCACGGCGAGCCCGGCCACCCCGGCGGCCAGCACCAGTCCGGGGGTCCCGGCCCGCCACCACGGGGCGAGGCCGATCAGGAACAGCGAGACGGGGACCGCGGCGAGAGATGTCGTCCACCAGCGCAGCGCCCGCAGGGTGCGTTCCCGGCGGCGGTCCGGACCGTGCAACCGGGCTGCCGCCCACAACCCGCCGAGCAGGGTCGCGACGATGAGCCCGCCGTAGACGGCGAAGAACACCGGGATCACCGGCGGGGCGGCCTGTGCCGCGCGTTCCAGGTCGAGGACCTTCTCCAGCCGGTCGGGTCCGTTGCCGCCGCGGTCG
>JARRQM010000313.1:0-3397 GCA_037381765.1 Kineosporiaceae bacterium | reverse complement strand
ACAGTCCCGGACGCCCGGAGGATGGACGTGTCTATGGCGCGGAATTCTCCTGAACTGCGCACCGGAACTCCTGGACGCATAGGACGCCTGAGCCCACCCGGAGCCCCCTGGCGCACAGAGCACCTGAACACACAGAGCGCCTGGGCACCTGGGCACCCGGGCGTCCAGAGCACCCGGGCACACAGGGCACCCGGACGCACAGAGCACCCGAGCACGCAGAGCATCCGGGCGTCCAGGGCACCCGGGCACAGAGGGCACCCGGGCACACAGGACGCTATGGCGCCGGGGTCACCGGGGCCACGCGAGATACCCGAGATACCCGGGCCGTGAGAATGCCAAGCGCAGCAGCGACGGCGACGCCGTCGAGGGCATGCAACATCCCGAACCAGGGGCTGGCGTGCTCACCGAGAGCCGCGAGAACCGGTTGGCCGACAAGGGTGAGCGCCGCGATGACGGACGTCCACAGGACGGTGCTGGCTCCGAGCCGGAGCGCCGCCGATTCCGCCAGGAGAACGACGGCGAGCAGGGCGACGAGAAACCCGATCGCGGCATGCGCAGCCCACCGGTCCCCGCCGGTGCCACCGTCGTCGAGGCCGGAAAAGGCGCCGAGTCCCGCAAGGGCAAACTCGACGGCGACGAGGAGGAGAAGGAGCCTCCCCGTCATCACGAAGGCAGTTGCACGGCCGGTAACGGGCTCGGCCTGCGCGGTCACAGCGCTCATGGTGGACATGCCTCCTTGTCGGTACCCACCCGAGTCTTCCCGGCATCGGCCAAGATCACACCTGGTGTCCTGCGCCACCAGGGACAGCGCACAGCCCACCGCCGGTGCTGGAACCCTCATCAGTGCCGACGACCTCACCGGTACGGGAGCCTCACCGGTGCCGACGACCTCACCGGTGCCGGGCCCCTCACGGGTACGGGAGCCGCTGGGGGC
Source organism: Kineosporiaceae bacterium (assembly GCA_037381765.1). Lineage (GTDB taxonomy): Bacteria > Actinomycetota > Actinomycetes > Actinomycetales > Kineosporiaceae > JARRQM01. The sequence continues at coordinate 2,463 of JARRQM010000313.1, read as the reverse complement.
GAAACTCATCCAGCGCAGCGGCCTCGGGCGGGTCCCTCACGGGTACGGGAGCCGCACCAGTACCGGCCCCCCTCACCGGTGGGCCCCTCACGAGCGAGGGATCCTCACGAACGCGGGTCCCCCACCGGTGTTGGCGCGCCCTCACCGATGTTGGAACCCTCACGGGTGCGAGAGCCTCACGGGTGCGGGAACCTCACCGATGTTGGAACCCTCACGGGTGCGAGAGCCTCACGGGTACGGGAACCTCATGGGTACGGGAACCTCACGGGTACGGGAACCTCACGGGCGTCGGGCGCGCAACGCGGCGAACCGGGCGTCCTGTTCCAAGGTGGCGAGTTCCCCCCCATGAGCGTGGGTCGAGGCGAGCCGGGTGAACTCATCCGAGGAGTTCAGCAGGGCGAGCTGGAGCCGGGCCGCCTCGACCGCGGCTGCCGCGACCTCGGCCGGTTCCGGCATCCGAGTCGGGGACGTCCCGGCAGGTGCCGGTGCGGCGACCGAAGGTCCGACCGCGCTTTCCGCGGCCGCCCCGAACTTCCGCAGCGAACCGTCCGGGTGGAAGACCAGTTGCAGGGGCCGGTCCCCGAACATCGGGGACTGCGGAGCGAAAACGTCGAGCGGACTCGCCCCATCGACGATGTCGAGATGCTGGGTGAGCGCGTCGTCACGGACCCATTCCGCGCCGGTCTCCGCCAGCTCACCGACCCCGGACGGGGCCCGCCGGTACGTGACGAGGGTGACCGGACGGGAACGCCGCACCACGACCTCATCCACCCGGTTCAGCCGTTCGGGGTCCGACATCTGCACGTTGGTGTTCTCGACCGGCGACAGCCCCGGATCGAGAACCACGAGAAGGGCGCCATACTGCTCGGCCAGGACCGCCGCGTCACCCTCCGGAATCGGGGTGTCCTCCGGGAGCCGCGGCGGCGGAACCGCCTCGCCGAGAGACACCAGACCGGACAGGTCGAGGTCCCAGACGCCGCGGCGAACCTCGAAGCCCTGGCCCGCAATCCACTCCCGGCGCATCCGGTCCGCGGCGGCCAGCTCCCGCTCCACAATGGCGAGGGCCTGCCCGAACGTCTCCACCTCGGTCGGACCGTCGCTCATCCGCATCCCGGCGAGAAACTGCTCCGCCCGGGCCGACAGGTCCGCGATCAACGCCGCGGTCCGCGGGTGCGTCCGGTTGAACGCGACCCGCAGCGCCCCCGCCCGGGTCCAGGTGGCCCGCTGGGCGAGTTCCTGGGCATCCCCTTGAGCGGGCCCGTCCACGTCGGCCTGGCTGGCCCGTCCGCTCCACGGCAACGTGTCGAGCGCCCCAGGCGGGGTCGGTGGCAGCGGTGCCCCGATCGCCCCGACCAGCCCATCCGGGGTGAACTCGACGGCGAACGCGCCGGACTCCAACGCCCCCGACTCCACACTCGTCGTGCACCGGGCATCCCGATCCGCGACCACCCGCGGAGCCACCTCCAGGTCGGACCGTGCTTCGAGATGGCCGCCGAGTTCGTCGAACACCACCACGTAGTGGATCCGGGCATGCACTCCGACCACCGTCTTCGGCAGGTAGTACCGCAACGGGACGAAACTCGACATGATCTCCCCAAACTGGTGCGGCCTCGGCGTGATGCGTTCGTACGACCCGACCCACCCCCGAACGGCGACCCCGGTCAGATCTGGTGGTCCATCCGTGGGGATCGGCACCGACCGCACCAGACTCAAGGCCACACCAAGCCCATCCCGCACCGGGCCCACCCCGCACCGGGCCCGCCCCGCACCAGGCCCACCGCACCGGGCCCGCCCCGCACCGGGCCCGCCCCGCACCGAACCCTTCCCGCGCCGAACGGACCCCGCTGCCGGGTGTTGCCGGGTGTTGCCGGCCGGCGCCGGACCACCAGATTCACCCAAAAGGCTCAAGGAAGCTCGCCCGCCCGTCCGAAGAGGGCGGTGAGCGGCGGTACCGACCCGCCCACCCTGCAGGAGGAGAACCCCGGTGAACACGCGCGAGCGCACCATCGTGCGACTCGTCGCGCTCGCCGGGATCGCCGTCGCCGCAACCGTCGTACTCGCCCCGAAACTGGCAGACGGGGTGACCTGCATGGTGCCGAGGGGAACCGCCGACTCCCCGCAAGTACATGACGGCGACCTCGTGCTGCTGCGGTCCCGGACCGAATACCGGGTGGGCGAAATCGTCGGATACCCCGCCCCGGACCGGGCCGGACTCACCCTGCGGGAAATCCGCGACAGCAACCCCCTCGGGTACGCCGTCACCACCGCCGACGGAACGGACGTCGACCCCGCCCCTCTGGCCGGCGACGACATCCTCGGCCGAATGTGGCTGCGCATCCCCACGGTGGGTTGGCTGCTCGACGGAATGCGAGGGCGAATGGCCCTCGCCGCCCTCTCCGCCCTCGGCTTCGCCCTCATCATGAGGACCGGGGACGGGCGCAGCAGAGCAGGTGGGCCCCGGCA
>JARRQM010000312.1:3991-4548 GCA_037381765.1 Kineosporiaceae bacterium | reverse complement strand
GCCGCGGTCGCGGCCCGGGCCGCGGACACGTGTCGTGGGTTCGGCCTCGACCCGGTCGACGTGCTCGTCGTGGACGCGGCGGCGGGTCCGGGCGGGGACGGGCCCGAGGCCGCCGCCCGGACCGCCCGCTACCGCGCCCTCACCGGTGCCGCGGACCGGTACGGGGCGGCCGCGGTCCTGCTCGGGCACACCCGGGACGACCAGGCGGAGACCGTCCTGCTCGGTCTCGTCCGGGGCTCCGGGGCGCGGTCCCTGGCCGGGATGCCGGCCCGCCGCGGGGTTTTCCGCCGCCCCCTGCTCGACCTGTCCCGGGAGGGCACCGGGGACGCCTGTGCCGCCCTCGGGTTGGCCCCGTGGCAGGACCCGGCCAACGCCGACCCCGCCTACGCCCGGGCCCGTCTGCGTCCCGTCCTGCGCTCCCTGGCGCAGGTCCTCGGGCCCGGACTGCCGGGGGCCCTCGCCCGCAGCGCGGCCCTGCTCCGGGAGGACGCCGACGCCCTCGACGCCCTCGCCGGGCGGCTGCTCGGTGACGCCCTGCCCGGCGATGCCCTGCCCGG
>JARRQM010000312.1:0-3939 GCA_037381765.1 Kineosporiaceae bacterium | reverse complement strand
CCCTGCCCGGCGACGTGCTGGCCGGTGATGCCCTGGCCGGTGACGCGCTGGCCGGTGACGCCCTGCCCGGTGAGGCACTACCCGGTGATCCTGGTCCGAGACCGCGTCCGGGATCGGGGCCGGGACCAGGCCCGGACCTGGATCTCGACGTGTCGGTGCTCGCCGCGGCTCCGCCCGCGGTGCGCCGCCGGGCGCTGCTCGCGGCGATCCGCCGGGCCGGTGCCCCACCGGGCGCGGTCGGCCGGGTCCACGTACTCGCCGTCGATGCCCTCGTCGTCGCCTGGCGGGGACAGGGACCGGCGCACCTGCCGGGGGGGATCGTCGCCCGCCGGGACTGTGGCAGGCTTCTCCTCGCCGCCCGCGGGGACGGCCCGCGGGGCGACGGACGGGAGTGATGTGGACGCCGGCGACATGGCCGAGGACCTCAAGGAGGTCCTGCTCACCGAGGAACAGATACTCGGTCGGCTCGCGGAGATGGCTGCCAGGATCGACGCCGACTACGCGGGGAAGGATCCGCTGCTCGTCGGGGTGCTGAAGGGCGCCGTCACGGTGATGGCGGATCTCACCCGGGCGCTGAGCCTGCCGGTGGAGATCGACTGGATGGCGGTGTCGTCCTACGGGTCGGGCACGAAATCCTCCGGGGTGGTGCGGATCCTCAAGGACCTCGACCGCGACATCACCGGGCGGCACGTGCTGATCGTCGAGGACATCGTCGACTCCGGGCTCACCCTCTCCTGGCTGATCGCCAACCTGGGTTCCCGGGGCCCGGCCTCGGTCGAGGTGTGCTCACTGCTCCGGAAACCGGATGCGGCGAAGGTCGAGGTGCCGCTGCGCTACGTCGGTTTCGACATCCCGAACGAGTTCGTCGTCGGCTACGGTCTTGACTTCGCCGAACGGTTCCGCAACCTGCGGGTCGTCGGCACCCTCGCACCGCATGTGTACGCCCCGGGGTGAGAGGGTCCGGGAGGGAAGGCCGCGACGTACCAGGGGCGCACCGGGTGGTTCCGGGCCAGTGGGGCCGGGCGGGCCCGGAACGGCTCGGACAGGTCCGGAACGGTCCGACCACGCCAGGGTGGTGCCTCCGGGTGACCGCCGTGGAACATCGGCACCCCCTCGCCCGTTGCACCTCACGGCGCGACGGGCGGCTGGTGGTGATCGGTGTACCGTCATCGTAAGCATGTACGAGCAGTGAGTATGTACGAGCAGGAGGGACGGGGCGGACAGCCCTCGCCGGATGGATCTCAAGCGACTGACCCGTGGACCGTTGATCTGGGTGATCGCGGCCATTGCCGTGGTGATCATCGGGGCGCGCCTGTTCGCGCCCGGGCAGTACCAGACCATTGACACCTCCGAGGCCGTTCAGCTCATCCAGAGCAACCAGGTCGAGAAGGCCACCCTGATCAACGGTGATCAGCGGATCGAACTCACCCTGAAGTCGGACTACGGCAAAAAGGGCAAGCAGGTCACGGCCCACTACATCGACGCCCGCGGCGCCGGGCTGGTCACCCTGCTCACCGAGCACAAGCCGAGCAAGGGCTACAACGACGAGAACCCCCAGCAGTCCTGGTGGGCCAGCGTGCTCATCACAGTGCTGCCGTTGATCCTGATCCTCGGCCTGTTCTGGTTCCTGATGGGACAGATGCAGGGCGGCGGCTCCCGGGTGATGAACTTCGGCAAGTCCAAGGCCAAGCTGGTCAGCAAGGACATGCCGAAGGTGACCTTCGCCGACGTCGCGGGGGCCGATGAGGCCGTCGACGAACTGCAGGAGATCAAGGAGTTCCTCTCCGAACCGGCCAAGTTCCAGGCGGTCGGGGCGAAGATCCCCAAGGGTGTCCTGCTCTACGGCGAGCCCGGAACCGGGAAGACCCTGCTCGCCCGGGCGGTCGCCGGCGAGGCGGGGGTGCCGTTCTACTCGATTTCCGGGTCGGACTTCGTCGAGATGTTCGTCGGGGTCGGCGCCAGCCGGGTCCGTGACCTGTTCGAGCAGGCCAAGACGAACGCCCCGGCGATCGTCTTCGTCGATGAGATCGACGCGGTGGGTCGACACCGTGGCGCCGGTCTCGGCGGCGGGCACGACGAGCGCGAGCAGACCCTGAACCAGCTCCTCGTCGAGATGGACGGGTTCGACGTCAAGACGAACGTCATCCTCATCGCGGCGACGAACCGTCCGGACATCCTCGACCCGGCGCTGCTCCGTCCGGGGCGTTTCGACCGGCAGATCGCCGTCGACCCGCCGGACATGCAGGGGCGCAACCGGATCCTCGCGGTGCACGCGAAGGGTAAGCCGATGGAGCCGACCGTCGATCTGATGGCGGTGGCCCGGCGCACCCCCGGTTTCACCGGCGCCGACCTGGCGAATGTGCTCAACGAGGCGGCACTGCTCACCGCCCGCGCCGGGGCCCGGGTGATCGACGACCACGCCCTCGACGAGGCGATCGACCGGGTCGTCGCCGGCCCGCAGCGGCGCACCCGGATCATGAACGACAAGGAGAAGAAGATCACCGCCTACCACGAGGGCGGGCACGCTCTCGTGGCGGCGGCACTGCGGCACACCGACCCGGTGACCAAGGTGACGATCCTGCCCCGTGGCCGGGCACTCGGCTACACCATGGTGATGCCGACCGAGGACAAGTACTCGACGACCCGCAACGAGATCCTCGACCAGCTCGCGTACGCCCTCGGTGGCCGGGTGGCAGAGGAACTCGTCTTCCACGACCCGACGACCGGGGCCAGTAACGACATCGAGAAGGCCACGGCCCTGGCCCGGAAGATGGTCACCCAGTACGGCATGTCCGAGCGGGTCGGTGCGATCAAGCTCGGGCAGAGTCAGGGCGAGGTGTTCCTCGGCCGTGACTACGGTCATCAGCGGGACTACTCCGAGGATGTCGCGAGCGTCGTCGACGAGGAGGTCCGCCGCCTCGTGGAGAGCGCCCATGACGAGGCCTGGGAGATCCTGATGGAGAACCGGGGCGTGCTCGACGACTTGGTGCTCCGCCTGCTCGACCGGGAAACCTTGAACAAGGACGAACTCGCCGAGGTGTTCACTCCGGTGGTGAAACGGGCGGAACGGCCGGTGTGGATGTCCAGCGAAGGCCGGGCCGTCTCGGACGTCCCCCCGGTGCTCACCCCGGCCGAGCGGGCCGCGGTGAACGGGAACGGCCGCGCCGCCGCCCCGGTCCCGGAGACACCGGGGGAATCCCGCTGAACGGTGATACCACCCCGGACGGTGAGCCCGGGGCGTCCACGGGCGCGGGTGCGGCGCAGGCCGCCGCGTCCAACGGTGTCGTGCCGAATGGCGCCGACCCCCGCCCCCCCATCGCCGCCGGTCCCGGTGCTGCCGGTGCCGAGGACCCGGACCGGGACGGCCTCGTCGACACCCCGGACCGGGTGGCCCGTTCCTACCAGGAACTGTTCGCCGGACTGCACCAGACCCCGTCCGACGTGCTCACCACGACGTTCGACCTCGGTCACGACGAACTCGTCCTGGTCAAGGACATCGAGGTGTTCTCCTCCTGCGAGCACCACCTCGTGCCGTTCCACGGGGTCGCGCACATCGGCTACATCCCGGCCTCGGACGGGCGGATCACCGGACTGTCCAAGCTGGCCCGGCTCGTCGACGTGTTCGCCCGGCGCCCCCAGGTCCAGGAACGGCTCACCACTCAGGTCGCCGACGCGATCGTCGAGCACCTGGCCCCGCGCGGGGTGATCGTCGTCATCGACTGCGAGCACATGTGCATGACGATGCGCGGGGTCCGCAAACCGGGGGCCCGCACCGTCACGTCCGCCGTCCGCGGCCAGCTCCGCGACCCGGCGACCCGTGCCGAGGCGATGAGCCTCATCCTCGGACGCTGACCGGGCCGGACGCTGACCGGGCCGGTCAGAGCCGGCGTGTCGCATCCTGGAGCGACACGACCTGTGGCAATCATGGGAGTGAAACCG
>JARRQM010000311.1:0-3426 GCA_037381765.1 Kineosporiaceae bacterium | reverse complement strand
GGCGGGCCGACCCCGCCCGGGCCCGCACCACCGGGGGAACCGGGCTCGGGCTGCCCATCGCCCAGGAGGACGCGCACCTGCACGGCGGATGGCTCCAGGTGTGGGGGCGGCCGGGGGAGGGCGCCAACTTCCGGCTCACCCTGCCTCGCCGGTCCGGTGTTCTGCTGGAACGTTCCCCGCTGCCCCTGGTCCCGGATGATGCGGTCGCCGGGGCGGTGGCCCGGGCCGGCCTCGGAACCGGGAATGCCGAAACCGTCGGATCCGCGGGGACGGACACCGGTGACGGGGCCGGCGTCCCGGTCGGGGACGGGCCGGGAGGATCCCGTCGTGTCTAGAACGACCGGGCCGCGTCGGCGGGTACGCCGTGGCACCGCCGTTCTCGGCGCCGCGCTCACCGCGGTCCTCTTCCTGCTCACCGGGTGCGCGCGGATCCCCACGTCCGGCCCGGTACTTGAGGGACGCTCCTCCGGGGCGACGCCGCGGGCGTACGTGCGGATCTTCGGGGTCCCACCGCAACCCGGCGCCTCCCCGGAGGGCATCATCCGCGGGTTCCTCCGGGCCGCCGCCGACATCAGTGATGACCGCCGGGTCGCCCGCGAATATCTCGCCGAGGACATCCGGAGCAGGTGGCGTTCGGACACCTCGACGGTCGTCTTCTCCGCCGATTCGGCGTTGCGGCTCGCGACGGACGGGGGCCCGGGCGGCGCTTCCCCCCTGTCCGGGACGGCCACCCCGGCCGGGAGCACCGCCCCGTCCGGGACCGCTACCCCGGACGGGAGCACCATCCCGTCCGGGACGGCTGCGGCGGCCGCTGAAGGCAGTCGTGTCGGCGTGCGGCTCATCGCCCCCGTCGTGGCCCGGCTCGACGCCGCGGGGCATTATCGGGCGGCCGGCTCCGCCGACCGTGAGGTCCGTGAGTTCGGGCTCGTCGTCGAGAACGGTCAGTGGCGCATCGACGAGGTCCCCGACGGGGTCCTGATCAGCCGGGCCGACTTCGAGGACACCTACTGGGACCTGTCCGTGTACTTCGCCGATCCGACGGGGGGCTGGCTCGTTCCCGACGTCCGGTGGATGCCGGTGAGTTCCTCGACGGCGACGACCCTCGTCCGGGCAGTGCTCAACGGGCCCCCGGATTGGCTGGCTCCCGCGGTGACCACGGGCGCGCAGACCGGCACCGTGATGAACCAGACGACGGATCAGGTCAAGGACGGTGTCGCCACGGTCGACCTGACCAGGCAGGCGCTGCAGGACGACCCTATGCGCCGGCAGATGCTCAAAGCGCAACTCACCCAGTCTCTTTCGCGGATTCCCGCGGTGGCCCAGACCCGCATCGAACGGGTCGAGATCACCGTGGAGAGCAGCCGCTACGACATCACGTCCGGCCCGGCGGCGTCGGCCACCGAGGGACGGCCCGCCGAACCGGGGGCGCGTCTGATCACCGAGCCTGTCGTGGACAACTGGCCGGTCGTTCTCACCGGGAACCGGCTGGTTCGCACCGGCATCGGTGACCCCACGCAGGTACCTCACCAGGACGGGCTCGCGGTTCCCGGAGCTGCCTGGCCCGCGGCCGCCCCGGACAGCTCCGGTTACGCGGTGCTGCAGGGACAACGACTCCTGCACTCCGACGCCGGGGGACAGACCACGGTGCTCCTCGACGGGAAGGGAGCCCTCGTCCCACCGAGTTTCGACCCCTTCTCCTGGGTGTGGACCGCGCAGGCCGAACCCGGCGGTGCGGTGCTGGTGGCCCGGCCCGGGCAGGCCCCGTCCCGGCTCGCGGTGACGCAGTGGCCGGACGATTTCACGGTCACCGCCGTCCGGGTCAGCCGGGACGGTACCCGGGTGCTCATCTCCGGGGTGGGCGGCGGCCAGGCCCGCTTGTTCATCTGCGCCGTCGAACGGCACGACGGCCGCATCCCGGTGCGGCTCGGCCCGCCGCTGTCCCTGCTCCCGGACCTGCGGTCGGCGGGTAGCGCCGCCTGGTCGGACCAGCGGCACGTCGTCGTGCTGGGACGCCTCGGTAACGGGCCCGAGCAGGTCTGGGAGGTCGAGGTCGGGGGGACCGCCCGGGTCCTTCCCGTGGTCGCCGGGGCGAGGAACGTCACCGCGGGGAACGGTGACATCTACCTCGGCACGAATGACGGCGTGGTCTACCGCTGGGGGCAGACCTCCTGGCAGTGGTTCAGTACCGGGGACTGGCCGGCCATGCCCGGCTGAGCGCCGGGTCCGACCCCGCGGCCGGAGTCGCCGCCATCTGCCCGGGGCCACCTGTTCCCGGGCTGTTCCCGAGGCGGGGAGCTGTTCCCGAGAAGGGGAGCAGAAGCGGGGAAGCGCCACTGCCCGGGGTCGGTACGCGGGGCCGGGAGCGCCGGGGACGCCGGTGTGCGAGGTACGGCGCGCGGGGCGCCGGTGTGCGAGGTATGGCGCGCGGGGTGCCGGGGTACGGGGTGCGGCGCGCGGGGTGCGAGGAGGCGCCGGGGCTGTGTCGTCGCGCGATCCGTCCCCAGCCCGTCCGAACGTCCCACTGTCCACAGTCTGCTGTCCGGGGATGGGATCCTGCACGTACCTCCGGCACGGTGGTCGGGAACACCTCAGACGGCCGTACGGGGAGGACCGGATGACACTCCGTCCCGGATTCACGCAGGGGGACCCAGCGGCGGCGGATTCGTTCGTGGGGTACCCGGCCGCGCCGGATCTCCCGACCGGGGGGCTGATGGGCCGGGTCAAGGCTGCTCTGTCCGCGCTTGCGGCTCTCGCCGTGCCGGTGGACTGTCCCGGATGCGCGGCCCCGGACGTTCGGTTGTGCCCCGTCTGTCGGGCCTCGCTCACGGTGCTCGATACGGCCGTCACCCGTCGCGTGCTTCCCGGAGGGCTACCGGTCTGGTCGGGTCCGGCCTACGAGGGGGTCCCGGCGCAGGTGCTCCGTGCCTGGAAGGAGCACGGCCGTCTTGATCTCACCGGGCCGCTCTCCGAGGGGCTGGCGGCGGTGCTCGGCGTCGCCCTCACCGAGAGCCGGGCCCGGGACTCTCCTCCGCGAGGTGATCCGGTTGCCGGGGCCGGGGCCGGGGCCGGGGCCGGGCTGCCGGTACTGCTCATTCCCGTACCGTCGCGGCGTTCCGCCCGGCGCGAGCGCGGCGAGGACCTCATGCGCGCGCTCACCGTGCGGGCCGCGGCACGGATGCGGGAGGCCGGGGCGCCACCCGTCCGGGTCCGGCCCGTACTCACGGTGCGTGACCGGGTTCGGGATCAGTCGGGGCTGGGTGCCGCGCAGCGTCGGCTGAATCTCGAGGGGGCGATGTCCGTTCCGGCGTGTCGGCGAAGGTTGGTCGCCGGGCGCGACTGCTTGGTCGTCGACGACATCGTCACCACTGCCGCCACCGTGGTCGAAGCCGTGCGCGCGTTGACCGTGGCGGGTGCTCGGGTGCGCGG
>JARRQM010000310.1:0-3431 GCA_037381765.1 Kineosporiaceae bacterium | reverse complement strand
CTCGTACACCGGCCCCGGCACCGGGACTGGTCACTGCCGAAAGGCAAGCAGGAACCCGGCGAGCCGCTGGCGGTGTGCGCCGTCCGGGAGGCCGCCGAGGAGACCGGGGCCGAGGTCCTCCTCGGCCGGCCACTGCCGACGGTCCGCTACCCGTTGCCGGACGGGCGGGACAAGGAGGTGCGCTTCTGGTCGGCCCGGGTGCTGCGGGTCCGGAAACGCACCGCCTCCCGCGCGGAAATCGACGACGTCGTGTGGCTCCCCGTGGCCGCCGCCGCCGAGCGACTCACCCACGACTCCGACCGTACCGTCCTCGCCGCATTCGCCGCCGACACCCACCGCCTGTGCTACCCGGTCGTGATCGTCCGGCACGTAACCGCCCGGCCCCGGGACGCCTGGCCGCGGGCCGACGCGGACCGGCCGCTGGTCACCTCGGGGCGTCGGCAGGCCCGGGACCTCGCCGCGCTGCTCGCCTGCTGGCGTCCGGAGCAGCTGCTCAGCTCCCCGTGGCGGAGGTGCGTGGACACCCTGGAGCCGTACCGGGCGCGCAGCGGGGCGAAGCTGCGCACCAAGGGCGGGCTGTCCGAGGACGGTTTCCGCCGGGACCCCGGCAAGGCCGTCCGGCACACCGAGAAACTGCTGCAGCATGAGCAGCCCGTTGCCCTGTGCACGCACCGGCCGGTGCTGCCCGCGGTACTCGACGCGGTCCGGGGACGCTGCCTGCCCGAGGTCGCCGACACCCTGCCCGCCGCCGACCCGTACCTGGCCACCGGTGAGGTGCTCGTGCTGCACCTCACCACCGGGACGGACGGGCCCCGGGTGGTCGCCGCGGAGCGGCACCGCACGGGCGGATGATCCCCCACACCCGTTTCCGCAGCCACGTTCACCTGCCGGACCCCTGGACGGCGCCGAACCGTCCCGACCCCGTTCACGGGCGTTCCCCTCACGTTCACCGGCCTCGCGGATCCCCTTCACCTGGCCTGCATAGCGTCGCTGCGGGCACGACAGAGGTGCCCACCGGGCTGCGGCCCGGCACGGCATCGACGCAAAGGACGTCTCGTGAGACTCACCCGGTCCGCCCGGCTCGTGGGCGCCGCCCTCGCCGGCACCCTGGCCCTCGCCGCCTGCGGCTCCGACGACAACAGCGACCCCGCGGCCTCGGACAGCGCCTCGGGGTCCACCAGCAACGCGATCGCCTGCGTGCCCGGCACCCTGAACGCCTCCGGGTCGAGCGCCCAGGCGAACGCCATGTCCCAGTGGATCAAGGACTACCAGACGGCCTGCCCCGACACGACGGTGAACTACGGGGCGGTCGGGTCCGGCCAGGGCGTCACCGACTTCCTCAACGGCCAGACCTCCTTCGCCGGTTCCGACTCCGCGCTCAACCCCGACAAGGGTGAGGTGGACAAGGCCGCCGCGCTGTGCGCCGACGGCCAGGCCGTCGACCTGCCCATGGTGGCCGGCCCGATCGCGGTGATCTACAACGTGTCCGGGGTCACCGACCTCACCATGACCCCCGTGGTGCTCGCGAAGATCTTCAGCGGCAAGGTCACCACCTGGAACGACCCGGCCATCGCGGAGATCAACCCCGGGGTGAGCCTGCCCGCGGAAACGATCACCACGGTGCACCGTTCCGACGCCTCCGGCACCTCGGACAACTTCACCAAGTACCTCACCGCCGCCGCCGGGGCGGACTGGACCTTCGACCACGACAAGCAGTGGAAGGCCCCGGGCGGGCAGGGGGCCAAGGGCTCCGACGGTGTCGCCGCCGCGGTGAAGAACACCCCGAACGCCATCGGCTACGACGAGTGGAGCTACGCCACGCAGAACGACCTCAGCTACGCGAAGGTCGACAACGGTGGTGGCGCGGTCGAGCTCACCGCTGACGCCGTCGGCAAGGCCGTCGCCGCCGCCACCGTCTCCGGGACCGGCGACGACCTCTCGCTGAAACTCGACTACGCCACCCAGGCCCCCGGCGCGTACCCGATCCTCCTGGTCACCTACGAGATCACCTGCACCAAGGGCCTGCCGACCGACCAGGCGACGCTGGTGAAGAGCTTCCTCAGCTACACCGTGAGTGACGAGGGCCAGGCCGCGCTCACCGACCTGGGCTACGCCCCGCTGCCGGCGGAGATCCAGACCAAGGTGAAGGCCGTGGTCGACAAGATCAGCTGACCCGACGAGGTCGGTTGACCCGACAGGGTCGGCCGGCCTGCCGGGAGCCCCCTCTCGGGCCCGGGCCGCGCACTCCCTCGCGGTCCGGGCCCACCGGCGCCGTCCGGGCCCACCGGCCGGGCCCCGCCGGATAACTTCTGAGGGAGAGCGGCACACGAGGAACGGGACATGATGAAACAGCACCCCGAACCCGCTCCGGGTGGCAGCAGCGGGCAAGGCACCGCACCCGGGACGTCCGGGCGCACCGTCCGGCTCGGTGACCGGGTCTTCTCCGGTCTGGCCCGCGGATCGAGCGTCCTGCTGCTCCTCGTCATCGCGGGGATCGCGGTCTTCCTGCTCAGCCGGACCATCCCGGCGGTCCGCGCCGACACGGCGAACTTCCTCACCGAACGCACCTGGTTCCCCGACCAGGACCCGCCGGTGTTCGGGATCGCCGCCCTCACCTGGGGGACGCTCCTGTCCAGCGTGCTCGCCCTCCTCATGGCCGTCCCGGTGGCCGTGGGCATCGCCTTGTTCATCGCCCACTATGCGCCGCGGCGGCTCGCCTCAGTGCTCGGCTACCTCATCGACCTGCTCGCCGCGGTACCGAGTGTCATCTACGGGCTGTGGGGGCTCACCTTCCTCGTCCCGCAGATGGTCGGGCTCAGCCGGTTCCTCTCCGAGCACCTGGGCTGGATCCCGCTGTTCGCCACCCCGGACTCGCAGACCTTCCGGCAGACCATCTTCAACGCCTCGGTCGTCCTCGCGGTGATGGTCCTGCCGATCATTTCCGCCGTGACCCGGGAAGTGTTCCTCCAAGTACCGCGGGCCCACCTCGAAGCGGCCCTCGCGCTCGGCGCGACCCGCTGGGAAACCATCCGGATGGCGGTTCTGCCGTTCGGCCGGTCCGGAATGATCAGCGCGGCCATGCTCGGCCTGGGCCGCGCCCTCGGCGAGACCGTCGCCGTCGCCCTCGTCCTGTCCACCAGCTACCGGATCAGCGGGCACATCCTGGAACCCGGCGGGAACACGTTCGCCGCGAACATCGCCCTGCAGTACGGGTTCGCCGCGGAACCCGGACTGAACGCCCTGATCGCCTCGGGCATGGTGCTCTTCGTCATCACCATGGCCGTGAACATGGCCGCCCGGGGAATCATCGCCCGGCGCGCCGCCTTCTCGGGAGCGAACTGATGACCGCCACCGTGCCCGCCGCCGCCCCCGCCGTCCCGGACGACCCGCTCGGCCTCGTCGCCCGGGTACTCCCGCGCTGGGCGCCGCTC